>JAOZVT010000307.1 GCA_025869455.1 Prosthecobacter sp. | reverse complement strand
TGGACCGTGTGTGAAGGAGTTTCCTGAACTGGTGGCTACCTCGCGTAAGTTCGGCCTGCGTGATTTCGAATTCATCAGCATCAGCATGGATGATCCCGAGACACTGCCGGAAGTGAAAGCTTTTTTGGAGAAGTACAATGCCATTGTCCCCTCTAAACTGAAGCCCAGCCTGAAAGCCGAAGGGCGTGAAGGGAATGCTTATGTCTTCAATGAAGCCAATAGTGATGCCCTCATTCAAGCTCTGGATCCTGAGTGGCCCGGCCCCATACCGCACACGCTGGTGGTCGCCCCAGGAGGTGAGGTGATATATCGACACAATGGCATTGTCGATGGTGACGAGTTGCGTTCCAAGATCTTAGAATACATGGGCCGCTTTTATAAACCGGAGGTAACCAATCCATGAAGCATCTCATTACACTGATAGCCTTTCTTGGCCTGCCTCTGGTCGCGCAGGAAAAGCAGACGCCTAATCAATTGTTTAGTGAAGGAGTGGCTGCATTTTATGACGCGAAGCCGAAGGAGTCGGTGGCAGCTTTTGATAAGCTCATTGAGTTGGTGCCGGAATCAAAACCGCAGCTTTGGCAGCGTGGGTTGTCTCTTTATTACACGGGTGACTACAAGGCGGGGCGCGAACAGTTTGAGGTGCATCAAACGGTGAATCCCGCTGATGTCGAAAATGCGGCTTGGCATTTCATTTGTGTGGCCCGTGCTGAAAGTGTGGATGCTGCGCGAAAGGCGCTGATCCCGATTCGCGGTGACTCGCGCATTCCCATGAAGGAGGTGCATGATCTCTTTGCTGGAACTGGCAATGCGGAAGCTGTTTTAAAAGCGGCCGAGTCTGGAGAAGGCGAAGATCTGCGTAACCACAGGTGCTATGCGCATCTCTATTTAGGACTTTATTTTGAGGCCCTGGGCGATGAAGCAAAAGCTAAGGAGCACATGCTAAAAGCGGCCAAGGATTACGCCATGGACAGTTACATGGGCACCTGTGCGCAGGTGCATGTGAAGGTGCGTGGCTGGGAGTGAAAGTGATCTTGCACCTACACTCTGCGTTTTAGCACCGCGACCCAGCGATCCACGGATTTACCTGGAGCATCTGAGAGTTCACGGGAGGCTTTGTTGCGGGTGTTGCTCACAACTTCCATGCCTAAAGACTCCAGGGCACGGAGAGCCAGTCTGTGTTCGACATCGAAGTAACTGGTGATGACCAGCATGCCATCCGGTCTTAATTTGGCGATGCCCTGATCAAAGATCTTTTTCCAGAGTTCTTGCCCATGCCAGAAGTTCTGATGGCGCAGGAAGACGAGATTGAAGTCATCGCCGAGTTCCTTGTGCTGATCCATTTTGGTGGCGTCTTCGATCAAGAATTTGGCCGGCAAATGGGCATGTTGTTCCCGAGCCTGACGGATTTCACGAATGCGAATGTCCGCGCCTACCATCTCTACATGGCCTTTGGGTGCCAATTCTTGGCCTACGGTGACGAGGGTTTCGGCTTCGTCACAACGCCCACAGGCTAGGTTCAGGATGCGGAGATCACTGGCGGGTTTTAGATTGGGTTTTAGCCCCTCTTTGAGGAGTCCCTTCAATTTGGCCATGTCCTGAGCAATGGAGGGGGGCATGGATTTCGCGGAGTGGATAAGGAGGGATTCTCCTGCTCCTGGTTCCAGGGAATCTGTGATTGGCTCAGTCATGGCGGAATTGGAACATGATCTAACTTGCCTGGCAAGTCGAGTGCTGGGCTCTCGTTAAAAACCGCCTTAACAAGACTCTTGGAATTTTTTCTGGTGTCTTATTGTTGAATCTGGCATGGATGCCGCGCGTCAAAATACCTGCTGCAGACGTTCTCTCCCAATACGGTGAGGGCTTCTGCGGCTTTCATTTTCACTTTATGCGCTCTCTTTACCCATTGATTTTGCTCCTGGCCGCTTCGGCTCTGGAGTCTTCTGGTGAAGATGTGGGTGCGCCGAGGGCGCTGGTCTGGGAGTCTCCCTGTGAGACGTTGTGCGCCAATCTGATCAAGGCGATCCAGGATCGGCCTGATCTCATGATCATGCGTCTGGAGGATGCCCTAGTCATCAATGAAGAGTGTGCGGCGGAGATCGTTACGGCGGCCATGGATGCCGTGCGCGCCAAGCCCCTCTTGGTTCAGAAAATTTTCGAAACGGCGGTGAAAGTGGCGCCGCGCCGCACCGCCATCGTGAAGGAGGCCGTCTATTCATACACGCCTGCGAGTGAGCGTCTGGTGGTGATGGCGTTGGAGGAAGTCCGCCGTGCCGAGGTATCCGATTCAGCGCCACTTTTTGAGGTGCGTCGTGCGGAGGTCGCTTCGTCGATTGAATCTCAGCCGATTGAAGAAGTTCGCCGGGCTGAGGTTCCTGCCCTCCGCGCTATCGAATCCAATGCTGAAGGTCTGAGTCCCTCTCCTGGCCCTGCCCCTTTGGAGGAAATCCGACGCGCCGAGGTCTCTGCGAAGACTTTGTCGGCGAGTCGTTGAGGACTTTTTCGGATGCCGTGAGACTGTGGCTTTAGTCACTCGGACGCGGCTTGAATTCTATCGCTATAATGGCATTTGCACCCACAGGTGTTATAACATCAAGTGAATCGTCGGCCCCCTCCAGGCGTCAGATTAAAACTTCAGCTCTTCCTTGAAGATCATGCGGGCGGCTTGGGCCACATCTTTATCACCGCGACCGGAGAGGTTCACGATGATGACTTGGTCCTTGCTCATCTTCGGGGCGACTTTTTTCACCTCGGCAATGGCATGGCTGCTTTCGAGGGCGGGGATGATGCCCTCGATCTGGCTGAGTTCCTGGAAGGCGTCCAAGGCTTCCGTGTCGGTGGCGTAGTTGTACTCTACGCGACCTTCGTCATGCAACCAAGCGTGCTCAGGACCGATAGCGGCGTAGTCGAGTCCAGCACTGACGCTGTGGGTCAGCTCAATCTGGCCGTCTTCATTGGCTAGCAACCAAGTCTTGGTTCCCTGGAGGACACCGAGGCGACCTCCCTGGAAGCGGGCCGCGTGGCGCTCTGGCAAGATGCCGTCGCCTCCCGCTTCGACACCAATCATGCGTACATTCGCGTCATTAAGAAATGGGTGGAAAAGGCCGATGGAATTGCTGCCACCACCGACACAGGCAACGAGGAGGTCAGGCAGGCGCTGTTCGCGCTCCAGGATTTGCTGCCGGGCTTCCACCCCGATGACGCGGTGGAAATCACGCACCATCATGGGGAAGGGGTGTGAACCCAGAGCACTGCCCAGAATGTAATGGGTGCTATGCACATTGGTCACCCAGTCGCGCATGGCTTCATTGACGGCTTCTTTCAGAGTGGCTTGGCCAGCGGTGACGGCCACGACTTTGGCTCCCAAGAAGCGCATGCGGGCGACATTCAGGGCTTGGCGTTCCATGTCCACCTGGCCCATGTAAATGGTGCAATCCAGGCCGAAGCGGGCGCAGACGGTGGCGGTGGCCACACCATGCTGACCGGCACCTGTTTCTGCAATGATGCGTTGTTTGCCCAAACGGAGGGCGAGCAAGGCCTGACCGAGGGCATTGTTGATCTTATGAGCGCCTGTGTGCAGCAAATCTTCGCGCTTCAGATAGATCCGAGCACCACCCAGCTTTTCCGTCCAGCGTTCGGCAAAATAAAGAGGGGTTGGGCGTCCAACGTATTCGTGGAGGAGGCGATTCAGCTCCGTCTGGAAAAGGGGGTCCGCTTTGGCGCGCCCGTATTCTTCAGACAGCTCATTGAGAGCGGACATGAGAGTTTCTGGCACAAACATGCCTCCGTAGCGGCCGAAGTGGCCGTGTTTGTCAGGCATCACGGGAAGGGGAGCAGCAGTGGCAGTCATGGCGGGGAAGAACAGGATAGATCAGATACGCCGCTTGGCAAAGGGAGGTGAGAAATCAAAGGAAGATCGTGCTAAAAACAGAAGGATTCCCTTTTACCAATGGCGAGTCTTTTGCTCCGTGAGCAGGGATTTCACCCGGGCATCGTGGGATTCGTGGGGGATTTCCGGAAAGACTTGGGCTTCAAAAGCAATGCCGAGTCGTCTAGCCGTGACCGAAGGGGCTGAAAGGAGGCGGTCATAGTAACCGCCGCCACGCCCCAGACGGGTACCATCTTGGCTACTGAAAGCTAGCCCAGGCACTAGGATAAGGGTCAAATCTGCCAAAGAAACGGTGTTTCGCCCTTCGGTAACAGGTTCCCAAACTCCCAATGGGCCTCGTTTCAAGTCTTCTGGCCCCGTAACTTCATAAGGAGATAAGGAGACGCCTTCCACGGCGAATAAAAGGGTTCGCCAGCCTTGGGATCGCAACCAGGGGAGAAATTGGGTGATCAGATCGGGTTCGTTTCTCAGTCCACCAAAGAGGGCGACGGTTCCAGGTGTGGCCCATAGCTCCGTCTGTGCCTGCAATCGGCTGACCAGCAAATCAGACCACGTGGCCAACTCCTCCCGTGTCACACTGCGCAAACGCTCCCGCACTTGGCGGCGGAGTTCGGCTTTAGCGGTGTTTGGGGCGGTCATGAGAGTGTATTGAGTCAAAATGGGTGAGTTTGAAAGAGCAACTTTGGCTGAGCTTCGTCCGGCGCTTGCCTCTGGCCAGAAGTCCCTGCATCTTCCCATGAATGGTCGCCTTTCTCCTCCGCCGTCTTTTGAGCAGCCTTTTGGTGCTGTTCTTCGCGGTGTCACTCACTTTTTTACTGACACGCTCGTTGCCGGGCGGGCCTTTTGATAAGGAAAAGGCGACCTCTGCTCAAGTACAGGAGAATCTGGAAAGACAGTACAAACTAAAAGGCACTTTGTGGGAACAGTACACGGCTTACTTGAATGACTTGGTACATCTGGATTTCCGTGTATCCACTAAATATCGGAACTGGCGCGTGGCGGAGATTTTGGGGCAAAAGATGCCGACTTCCATCAAACTGGGCGGTGTGGCTTTTATCATCGCCAGCGTTCTCGGCGTTTTTATTGGGGCACTAGCTGCGATGCGTCGTGATTCCATGGTGGACTGGACGGCGATGTTTGGGGCTATTGTGGCCATCTCGATTCCTTCCTTCATCACAGGGCCTTTTTTGATAGCCGTGTTTGCGCTTTGGCTGGGTTGGCTGCCCGTGGGGGGCTGGGGCACCATGAGCCATCTTATTTTGCCAGCTTGTTGTCTCGCCGCACCCTATGTGGCGTATGTGGCCCGGCTGATGCGAAACAGTCTGCTGGATGTGCTGAAAAGTGACTTTCTCCGGACGGCTAAGGCGAAGGGGCTGACGGAATCTCAAGCACTCGTGAAGCACGCCATGAAGGTGGCTATTCTTCCGGTGGTGACTTATTTAGGCCCGCTGGCTGCGCATTTGCTGACTGGCTCGATGATCGTCGAAAGTGTCTTCAATATTTCTGGGGCGGGTAGCATCTTTGTGAACGCCATTCAGAATCGAGATGCCTTTCTCCTGTGTGGAGCGGTGGTTATCTACTGTACCCTTTTGATCGTCTTTAACCTTATCGTGGACCTGCTTTACAGCGTCCTGGACAAACGCATCCAGCTCCATGCCTGACGCTCCTAAAGCTGCATCCATCAGTCGGCCGGGGGGCTGGGAAATTGTGCGTCGGAATCGCCCGGCGATGATCTCGCTCATCTTCTTGGCTGTTCTGGTCTTCGTGGCCTTCACCGTGCCCTTTTTTCTGCCGGAGAGTCTGAAGGCAACGAGCAATGCCACCTTCTTGCCGCCTTTGTCGTTAGGTCCTGAAACTGGCTTGATGCATCTGTGTGGCACGGATGTGAATGGGCAGGATCTTTTTTATCGCCTGCTTACTGGAGCTCAAGTTTCGCTGGGAGTGGGGATCATCGGTGCGCTGATCTCTCTCTTCATTGGGACTTCGTATGGCATGATCAGCGGTTATTTCGGTGGGCGGGTGGATGCCTTCATGATGCGTGCCGTGGACATGCTGTATGCGGTGCCGCGCATCCTATTCATCATGATTTTCATCGCTGCTTTTGACAGCGTGTTTAAGGACTGGCTGGATGGTGCGCGCCTGTGGGCTCAGGAGAAACAGTGGCAAAGCCTTGAGGAGGCGGCTCGCTACCTGATCCCTTATTCCAAGATTTTGGTGATGATTCTTTCGTTGGGCTTGGTCGAGTGGTTGACCATGGCCCGCATCATTCGTGGGCAGGTGTTGGTGCTGCGTGAAATGACCTTTGTGACGGCGTCTCGTGCGATGGGGCAAAATGGATGGACCATCTTGAGGAAGCACCTGCTGCCGAATTTAAGCACCATCATTTTGACCTATCTCACGCTGACTATCCCGGCGGTGATTCTGGATGAATCCTTCCTGAGCTTTCTGGGATTGGGCATTGAAGATCCTGCCTCCAGTTGGGGGTCGCTCTTGAAAGATGGTGCTCAAGTGATCAATCCTTTTGAGAGCAAATGGTGGCTGTTGGCGTTCCCGGCACTGCTTATGTCACTCAGTTTGTTAGCTCTAAACTTCCTGGGAGATGGGCTGAGGGATGCCTTTGACCCCAAGTCTTCAGATTGAGAAAAAGGCATTTTTTGAGAGTGCCTTTCGCTGACTAGGCCATTGACTTTCGTTGCCAAAGCGTCTTGTTTATGTCGTTCACAGCAGGCGCTGTGGACTGGTGTTTCACCTTTCAAGTTCCTGTCCTTATGGCAAAAAACAGCCAGCACCAACAGGGTAACTCCGCTAGCAAGCGCAGCGGAGCTGGGCAAACCATCGTTGAGCTGAGTGCTGTCTCGGACTGTGGTTTGGTCTTCTGGTCCCGCCAGCGCTTTGAGATTGGTGCCGAGTTGCAAATTCGAGTTCGCCGAGATGCGGTTCCGAGATTGGAGGCTGCTCATGTCAATAGTGAAGAGTGGGTGACATTGCGAGGTTTTGTAGTGGAATGTCCCGCTGTCAGGCGTCCCAACGGCGAGCATGGATTTCAGGTCTCCTTGTTATTGGAGAGTGCTCTAACGGCCTTGCCTCCGTCCGTTCGTGTGAAACCCGTCGGTTGTCCGAAAATGCGTATCACTTTCCCAGGTCTCAAAAGAGCAGGGTTAAACTAGGATGTGACGCATGTGCGTGGCGTGAGTAGGCTGGCGAAAGGCTGTATTTACTGGCAGGGTAGTTATCATTTGCCTGATGAACTGTTTTTGCCCACCCTTTCAAATATCCTTGCCAAGGGCGTGGAGGGGTGTGGTCCTTTTGCTTTCACTTTGGTTGACGGCCTGTGATGAGGTGGGGTGGAATCCCTTCCAGATCCATCAGGAGGCTCGTCATTGGAGACAGGTGATAAAGGAGTCGGATGAAGAACTCCTGACTCTACCCGATCCACGAACGGTGGCTCAGACTCACCAGAGGATCGGTTTTCATGGTCGCCCGGGCAGTCCTGCATGGATCATGCTAGACCTGGGACATTCTGTTACCCCTGATGAGGTGGTTTTGATCTCGGCCCGTGTGAGCGATCCCGCTCCTGATGATCCCATCGGAGGTTTTCCGCCCGAGGTTAGTTGTTGGATTTCGGAATCTGGAGAGCTTGGTAGTTTTAATCGCATGGCTGAATGGCGGGAAGTATTCGAAGGCGTTGGGCGTGACTTGCCTTTTTTGAGGATGCCTAACCAAGGATACTCGGGACGCTATGTGAGGATTGAAGTTAGGGGCTCTCGGGCGCGGGCACGTGGGCAATTCTTCACCTTAGGTGAAGTGGTAGTGATCGAGAAAGGAGTTAACCAAGCGCTTGGTCAGCCAGTGACCACGGGGCCGTCTATTGAAAATTTACCGCGTTGGACTGCGGCAAATCTAACGGATGGCTACCTATGGTGTGGTTCGCTAACGGGCGTTGAAAAATCGGGCATGAATGGCTTTCACAGTGCCATAGAAACTTCACCAGAAGCTGTGCCAAAATGGGTGGAAGTGGATTTAGGGGAAAGCATGCCTGTGGATGAAATTCGACTGGTGCCTGCGCGCCCAGCCGATTTTGCAGACATCGCCGGGTTTGGTTTTCCGCCTTCATTTCAAGTGATGGCTATGGGAGAGAATGGAGATGAAGGTCGGATTTTGCAGGAGGGTGATCTGCCCAATCCTGGGGATGCCTCCGTATGTATTCCCGCCAAAGGCGTTTCG
This sequence comes from Prosthecobacter sp., assembly GCA_025869455.1. Classification (GTDB taxonomy): domain Bacteria; phylum Verrucomicrobiota; class Verrucomicrobiia; order Verrucomicrobiales; family Verrucomicrobiaceae; genus Prosthecobacter. Next base: position 5,970 of record JAOZVT010000307.1, on the reverse strand, counting down.
GCCCGTCGTATCCGTGTGGTCGCCACCTCCCTTTGGCAGCGCAGTCAGGACTACATTTTTGCTTTGGCTGAGATGCAGGTCTTTTCAAAAGGCAAAAACGTGGCGTTAGGCAAGATCGTGTCTAGCAGTGATGCCGTGACCTCTGGCATCTGGGCACCATCTGCTTTGGTGGATGGTTTTAGCAGTCAGCGTGTCTTGTTTGATTGGCCTACCTGGCTGGATGCCGTGGAAAGGCGGACCAGCTTGGAAAGAAATCGTGCATCAGGGTTGGTGAACCTGAGTATGTCTGAAGCGAAGTTTCAACAGTCTCTGCTACGTGGGATTTTTATATTAACGTTAACGCTTATTTTGTTAGGAGTAGGATTCCTGTTTTTCTATCATGGACATCAAACGCGTGAGCGTGCGCGTCTTCGTCAACGAATTGCCCAGGATCTTCATGACGAAATGGGCAGTCAGTTGAGTCACTTGGCTCTGCTTGCGGAGGCCGGAGAGAGGCAGTCAGACAAGAGCGAGACTGCTCCATCATTTGCTAACATTGCTAATGAAGCCCGTGATCTCCAACATACCATGCGTGATCTGGTGTGGCTACTAGAACCGCAGAGTGGAGATGCTTGTGATTTTGCCGTGCGTCTTCGAACCACTTGCCAACGCTTGCTTGAACCTGCCATTCAAGGCATCCGAATTGAAGTTTCAGGCACTTCGCCAAATCGCCATCTGTCTTTAGAGTGGACGCGGGATCTGCTGTTATTGGTCAAAGAGTCTGTGAACAACTGCGTGCGCCATAGCCAGGCATCTAAAGCACATATCAAACTTTCTTGGACCGACACGACATTTGAATGGTCGCTGGTGGATGATGGGCAGGGCTTTGATGAAAATGCGCCTGACTTCGAACCTGGAGCAGGATTGCGCAATCTGCGCCTCCGTGCGGTGTCTTTGAGAGCGGAGTTGCTCATCATTAGCAAACTAGGATCAGGCACCCAGATTTACCTGACTGTTCCCTTGCCAAAACAACGCAGGTTTCGTTTCTTTGCCCGATCATGATTGCAGCCGCTGAAACAGCCCTGATCCTTTGGATCATCGAGGACAATCGTGCTTTGCGGGAGTCACTGTCTTTGGCCATCACTAGCCGTCGTCCCACATGGGGAATACGAGGTTTTCCACGCTGCGAAAGCGCTCTCGCTCAGCCGGAAAGTGAAGCTCCTATGGTGCTGTTGCTGGACATCGGATTGCCGGGTATGAGTGGCTTGGAGGGCATTCCGTTGCTGCGTGAAAAGTGGCCACAGATGGAGATCATTGTCTTCACTGTCTTTGATGAGGCGGACAAAATTTACAGTGCTCTTTGTGCAGGAGCCTCCGGTTATTTGCTCAAGTCAGAACCCACGGAGGCAATCGTGAATGCCATTGAAGAAGTACAACGCGGAGGCTCGCCGATGCATCCTCAGGTAGCAAGGAAGGTGCTGGACCGACTCAGTGGTAAAAATCGGCCTCTTCCCGAAACATTACTTTCAGAACGCGAACAAGAAGTGTTGCAAAAAATGGGGCAGGGTCTCACGAAAAAAGAGATCGCTGCGGAGCTGGAACTCAGCATTCACACGGTGGATAATTACCTGCGTCGCATTTACCGAAAGCTGCACGTCAATACACTGCAAGGCGCTGTGGCTAAAGCCATGCGTGAAGGGCTGCTCTAAGTTACTTCTGATAAAGTGCCTGCGTGTCAGATGCCGCCAGATCCACCAGATAGCTGGCAAACTTAGTGGTCAGAAGTTCGAAGTAGCGTGCGCCTTTCTCTGCGGTGGAATGCTGGGGATCACCTGAGCCCGTGTCATTGGTGGCCTTAGTCCAGGCCCGCTGAGCCCAGGCCCATTTCTCACGCATGGCCTGAATTTTCCATAGATTGTCAGTGCCTGGCCCCCATTCTTCCTTGGGTAAAACTAGTTCTGGATGCAAATGCATCATGAGACTGGTTTCACGTTCATCAGCATGGTCTCCTACTATGGTGAAAATGTCCTTGCCGCTGCTGATGCTGAACCAGTTTACAACTGATAAAAAGATACGCGGATGTCGTGCCTGAAGTTCTCTGAGGATCTGGCGGAAATCATTGCCGCCATGGCCATTGAAGATCACAAATTTGGGCACACCTACACCTTCTAATGAGGAGATAATATCCTCTAAAACCGCTGTCTGGGTGCTCGGGTTCATGTTGATGCAGAAAGGGATATCTAACTGTCCTGTCTGCACGCCAAACGGAATGTTAGGCAAGACAGCCACCTTGGCTCCTGCTTCCCAGGCAATGCGGCCAGCTTCAGCGCACATGGATTCGTTTTGCAGGTTGTCCGTCGCATAGGGAAGATGCCAGTTATGCGCTTCCGTTGCTCCCCAGGGAAGCACCGCGACTTCGTAGCGGGTGTCTTTGACCTGTTTCCAATTTGTTTCAGCAATGAGCCAGGGACGGGGTGAGTTCATATCAGATATACTCCGCAGGTGCAGCCTCTTTGCCAAGTATCTTGACGTGTGACCTCGTCTGCACTCATGATAATGACATGCGTTTTTTGGCCGTTCTCTTTCTTTTTCCGTTCCTGCTCCAGGCAGGTGGTTCTTATTTTACCGTCGAGTATCCACCTTCGGAAACCCCAGGTGAATTGATTTATGGTGTGACGTACACGCTCTGGGTGCCGGATGACGTGAAGCAGATTCGCGGTGTCATTGTGCATCAGCATGGTTGTGGTGCTGGGGCTAGCAAGGGGGGAGTAACTGCTGCATATGATCTGCATTGGCAAGCTTTGGCGCAAAAGCAGGGCTGTGCCTTGTTAGGCCCTTCCTATCATCAGGCGGATGGAGATGATTGCCGTAAATGGTGTGATCCCCGCAATGGTTCGGAGAAGGCTTTTTTGCGCAGTCTGGATGATTTGGCCATTGAAACCAAGCACCCTGAAATCGCCAAAGTGCCCTGGGCACTCTGGGGCCATAGCGGCGGCGGATTTTGGTCCAGCATCATGCTCACACTGCATCCAGATCGGATTGCCGCCATCTGGTTCCGGTCGGGGTCTGCCTTCTATGTTTGGGAAAGGGGAGACATACCACGCCCTGTCCTGTCTGATGCTGTTTACCAGGTGCCAATTTGCTACAATGGCGGGCTGAAAGAAGAGCAGGACAAACGCCATGGCCCGGCGCGCGTAGGAGATCGTGCCATGTTCAGGGCTTGGCGCTCCAAGGGCGCTCCTGCGGGGTTCTGTCGTGATCCACGCACGGGACATGAATGCGGAGATTCACGTTACATGGCAATCCCGTTTCTTGATACCTGTCTGACTCTACGTCTGCCAGAGACGGGTTATGTTTTGAATCCCGTCTCTGTCAGCCAAGGATTCCTTTCTGAAATGGACAGCGGTCAGGCTGTGCCTACTTCTGAATTCAAGGGTGAGTTAGAATCGGCTGCTTGGATGCCTACTGAGGCTTTGGTCAAAGCGCGTGCTGAATACATCCAAGTGGGGGCTGTGGGAGATACAACTCCACCACCCAGCCCAACAAACATCCGTATGAAAGAGGGTGTCCTGACATGGGATGCTGAGGCGGATTTCGAAAGTGGCATCCAACAATTCATTGTGATGAAAGAAGGCAAGGAAATCGGCCACGTGCCTGAAAAGCTGGCCAGCAAATTTGGCCGTCCACTCTTCCAGGGCATGACTTATGGGGATACTCCTGAGAAGCCTGTGGCAGAGATGAAATTTGTGGACCCATCTTCCGCTACAGATGCGAAGGCTTATCGCGTGATTTCTGTAAATAGCGTGGGCCTACGCTCAGAGTAAAACGAACCGCTTATGTCAGATATGTCTTTTGCCGCTCTCTTGCTCGCGGGGGGACACTCTGTGCGCATGGGGAACGACAAAGCCAATCTGATATGGCAGGGGCAAGCTTTGTGGCAGGTGCAATTGGACAAGCTACGTTTGCTTCAGCCTGCACATTTGCTTGTGGCTTGTCGGGAGGAGCAGATGCTGCATGAGGTTTCGCTGCCTGATGTGGAATGGTTATTTGATCCGCCTAACATGGAGTGTGGTCCGATGGGGCCAATCCTCCAGGCATTGGAAAAATGGAAGCTGCCCCTATTGGTCCTAGCGGTAGATATGCCGCATATGACCTCGCTTTTTCTTGATGGGCTAGTCCAGGAGGCTCCGACAGAAGCAGGGCTTTTCTTCAGTTTGGGCCATGGTGCGGAACCTCTGGCGGGTCTATACACTCCGCAGATGGTACCTCTGTTAAAGAAGGCCTGGCAGGCGGGTCAATACAGTCTTCGTCGTGTGCTAGGAGAGGCGCAGGCGTTAGGACAAGCCATCATTTTACCTGTGTCGGAGATGGATGCTCACTTGTTCACCAACACGAATACGCCCCAAGATTGGCGTCGGGTGAACACATAAAAAAGGCGACCCCTTGCGAGGTCGCCGATGCGTTCCACAACGAACGGACTAACAAAATATTAGACCACCCATTCACCGCGGTAGTCGCGGGTGAGCCACTTGGCATCACCACCTTCGGCGAAGGTGCGCTCGGCAGGGTTCCACTTGAAGCTCGCGTCATGCCAGTAGGCCATGTTCATGAGGTGGCAGGAAATAGCACTGGTAGCACCAATAGCGACATCGCAGATAGGGCGTTCGCGAGTTTGGATGCTGTTGAGCCAATCGTCGTGATGGTTCTTGCTAACGTAAAGTTTGGTCTTGGTATCCTTCAGGTATTCACGCTCGGTCAAGACGATTTCACGATCCAGGGAGGTGCCCTTATCCACGGCTTTGTCCCAGAATTTGTGAATGGTTTTGCCACCAAGGATGAACTCGAACTTGCCACGGTTGGCATGCACTTCGCCTTCGGTCCCGTAGATGGAGACTCCTTTGCCTTCATTGTGAGTCAGCACCACACCGTTGGCATACACGAGCTGAGCTCCGCGCTTCTTGTCTGCACCAGGGGAACGAACTTCCACAGGGCCGCTTTCATCCATGCCCAGCGCCCATTGGGCGATGTCAATGTGGTGAGCACCCCAGTCAGTGATCATGCCACCGCCAAATTCGCGGGTCATGCGCCATTGTGGGAAATGATTGTGAACACCACGTGGGCTGAGAATGCTGTTGTATGGCTTCAGCGGACCTGGACCACACCAGCGATCCCAGTCCAGGCCTGGTTCGGTGGGTTCTTCACTCAGATTGTAAACCGGGGCAGGATCACCAAAGGAAGTTGTGATGGTCTTGATCTCTCCCAGCACGCCATTGCGTACCAGTTCACAAAGTACTCGGAACTCTTGATTGTTTGATCGCTGCTGGGAGCCTGTCTGGAAGATGCGTCCGCTGTCACGAACTGCTTTGGTCAGAGTCAGGGCTTCATGCACGTTGTGGGTCAGAGGTTTTTCACCATAGACATCTTTGCCCGCCTTCACGGCTGCAATACCAATGTAAGCATGCCAATGGTCTGGAGTGGCGATGACCACGGCATCAATGTCCTTGCGTGCCAGCAACTCGCGGAAATCATTGTAAGCAGCACAGCCTTTGTAGCTGCCGTCGGCTTTTTTGCCGTAGGTGTCATCCACACGCTTCTTGGCATTTTCGCGGCGGTTGGTATCCACATCACAGACAGCGACGATCTGGACATTTTCGCGACCCAGGAAACTGCCCAAGTGACCGCTGTTCATTTTACCCATGCCGATGAACCCCAGATTGATCCGGGAATTCGGGGCAGTTTCTGCCGACCAGACACGTGATGGCAGAATGAAAGGCGCTGCCACGGCTCCGGCAGCGGTTTGGAGAAAGTTACGACGGGTTGAGTTGCTTGCGCTCATAAGTGAAAACGAAACGAGTCAGAAAGTACGTAGTTCAGACACGTTTTGTGCAGTTTGTGTCAGAAAAAGATGAGACTGCCCAGTCTTAAACGCAAAAACGGCTGCCAGGGGTCTGGCAGCCGTTGATTGAAAAGGTTGATTTGGTTAGCGATTAC
>JAOZVT010000306.1 GCA_025869455.1 Prosthecobacter sp. | reverse complement strand
CCTCCAAGGTGGATAATTTTAACCCGTGGGTTTCAAAGAGAGAATCACGGGATGGAGATGAGATCTTGAATTTATCAAGAACAGTCAAGAAGGGAGATCTGATCTTAGCTCTTTTTTCTTCTTTCAAGCGTGCTTCTTCTTCGTCCCGGAGGCGTGCATCTTCTGCAGCTCGTTTCCGCGCAGGTACATTTGTCAGAAGCTGAGCGATCTGGTTCAACAGTGGAGTAGTTATTTTAGTGTTTCCATCGAGATTGAGTTGAACGAGTGTGGTGTGAATAGTGAGTGCTGTGACCAAGTGACCCGCTCCTTCAGTAGTGATGTTATTGCTCTTTAGATTAAACGAAGTGAGAGAGTGAGAGTGGTGTTGGTAGCCAATGCTATGACCAGTTAGTTAGTTAGTTAGTTAGTTATTTTATTAATTATGGTCAATAATTAAGATTGTCTGCCGTGTCTCATTTCTTTTCAGGGGGATCGATTCGATATTCTCGGTATTCTAATAGTGGTTCGTTGCTTTTGGGTACGCCATGTATCCCCTCTTAAGGTTACGGGACTTGGGCGTCATCTTTCGTTCTTGGGAAGAACTCCTAAAATCGTCGGATGTTTCTCGGGCTTCGGTATTCGATTGGCTTGTTGACTTTTAGCTCTGTGCTTTCGGTGTTATGTAAACCGGTTTATCAAACCGTTTAATCAACCCATTTACGTAGCATAACCTGTTTACACAATAGGGTAAGTCGTTGGTCCTCTCTTAAGGTACGGGATTTGGACTTCATTTCACTCGTTCGGAAGCACTCCGAATTTATGGTATGTCCTTGAGTCTATTGTCTGTGGGCTTCTCTCATATCTTTGAACCAGGTCTCAGCGAGGTCGGTGGATTCGGATAGATCAGAGGTGAGTATAGGGGGATATGGGTGGGGCAGACGTTTGAGTGCACAGCGTCGGGGGTCTGCAGCAAGGAGACTCGGTGCGAGTCTCCCATTGCCGCGGGAGGCCTTGCCAGATCGGCGGCGCTCCTTTGGCAAGGGTCGGGGGTGCTGTCAGGGGTGACAGGTCCCCCCCTTATTCCCGCCGGAGACGTACACCCTCCTGCGTCGCAAGCGACTTCGGATGGTGTACGTCCCTTAGTTGGAATAAGCCCCTCCACCACGGCAAGGTGGACGTACGGGGAGGGGAGTATCTCACTCAACTGGGTTGCCCCAACATCACCAATCGCACTCCAAGCGAGATTAATATCTGTGAGTGTAGAATTGAGCATCAGTGCAGCACAGAGGTGTTTTATCTTCGAGATTTGATTATCTCCGATGTCGAGTGTGGAGAGAGTAGAATTCACTTTCAGAGCATTACTCAACTGCCCTATCCCGCAGTTGTGGATTCGATTCCCACCCAGATGAAGCACTGTAAGCGAAGAATTGA
>JAOZVT010000305.1 GCA_025869455.1 Prosthecobacter sp. | reverse complement strand
AGTACTACGACGAGGAGTCGGGGCTGCATTACAACTGGCATCGGTACTATGTGCCCAGGCTCGGGAGGTATTTGTCGAGTGATCCGATCGGTCTGGATGGGGGGCGTAACACTTATGTTTACGTCGAAAATGCGCCTACGACAAAAACTGATCCGTCAGGGTTGCAGGCGATTCCGGTACCAAATTTGCCACTCGCCTTCCCAACACCGTGGCGTCCAGGATCGCGTAATCCGGATAATCCCTTTGAGCAACCTTCTCGCCCTGGATGGCGATGGCCAACAGTATCATGGCCAAGTTGGCTAACGACGAAAAATGATCAAGAGATATGCGATCAGGAATGCGATGATGGTCTTGATCGAGACTACGACTTTTGTAGGGCGTTAGGCAGTACCTACAACGATTATCGGCCACGAAGAGCTTGTGAAGAACGAGCGTTTGACAAATATGTTCAGTGTCGGAAAGAGTGCAAGGAGCAATGTATATGAATCTTGGTTTAAAATTTTATTCAATCGAGTTTTATATTGATGAATTTGACGATTCCCTGTTGGCCCGTGAAAATACTCATTCCCAAAAGGGTGATTTGATTTCTTCTGAGAGGCTCTTGATTCTGCCTCTTGAGGAGATCAGGTCGCGAGAGCCTGCCGAAGTTCAACGTATGATTGGTCGTTTAGTACTTACATTTTTGAATTCTCGTAGTTCCAAAGACTTGTGTTTTCCGCGAGATTTAGACGACGAAAGAAGGCAGGACGAAGCGTATTTTCGCCAATTGAATACTGCAGCGAGCTCAAATGAGCCGGAAAAAACTTATGATTTGGCGGTCAGTTTGATTGCTAAAGGTATGAGCAGCGAAAATTGGGCTGATATTGAGCAAGGAGAGTCGCTGTTGGCCCAGGCGGTCGCAGCGGGGCTGCCGGAAGCGATCAAGTATCAATCGGAGACTTGGTCTCTGCTTCGCCCTCGGCTGGAACATAAGCTAAAGAAACTCTGACATTAATTCTTGCCATAATGCTTCGCCTCCAAACTTATCCGAGCAACCTCTTCGACACCCCTCTTCGATGAGATTCAATCTCCGGCCCGTCCTTCAATTCGATTGCCGGGCCATTTTTTCCATCCTTGTCTAGAAATTGGGCGCCGGGAGGTACGGTTGGCGGCAATGTAATATCTAACGTTATTTCGAACTCCAATCAGTAGAGGGTGATACGGAATGTTCAAGGTTTCGCGCTTCATCGCCCTGCCTTTCTTGGTGGGATTATCGATAGGATTGGTCGCAGCAATTGCCGCAATCCTTGGGGCGAGGCTGTTGATGTTAGGTCTATCGAGTAAGCAAGAAACAATCGGCTTTATCGGGTTTATTGCCCAGGGCTGTCGCACTCGGATGTCATTGGATGATTTTCATGGCAGATTGCCTAA
>JAOZVT010000304.1 GCA_025869455.1 Prosthecobacter sp. | reverse complement strand
ATGCGCAGGACGATCTCCTCCGTCACCACCTGGATGGATCTGGCAATGTCCATCTCTCGCTGAGTCAGCGCAGATTCAGGCTGACGCGGTGGCCCACCTAACAAGATATTCATCTTATCACTCGTCATCTTCAACCCTGCTGCATAGTCGAAGTATTCCAAGTTCATGGCAAAGGAACCATCCGCCTTCAGTGTGATCACATGATCCAAGATCGCCTGAACAAACTTCGGCTCCCCATACGGAGCCAGTCCCATCAGCTTGTACTCACCCGAGTTCACCTTGAACCCCGTGAAGTAAGTGAATGCTGAATACAAAAGCCCCAGCGAATGCGGGAAACGCATCTCATTTAAAATCTCCACCTGATGGCCGCGACCCACGCCATAAGAGGCCGTCGCCCACTCCCCCACGCCATCCAGAGTCAAAACAGCCGCACTCTCAAAAGGCGATGGGAAGAAGGCCGAAGCCGCATGAGACTCATGGTGCTCCGCAAACAAAATGCGCCCATCCCAGCCGAGTTCATCCGCGATGACTTGGGGCAACCACAACTTCTGCCCCAGCCAAGTCGGCATCGCCTTCATGAAGGCACCCAAGCCTTTGGGGGCAAAGGCCAGATGCGTTTCCAGGATGCGCTCAAACTTCAAAAAAGGCTTCTCATAATAGGCCACATGATCCACCTCCCGAATGGAAATCCCCGCCCGTTTCAGACAAAAATCCACCGCATGCCGTGGGAACCCTTCATCATGCTTCCGGCGGCTGAATCTCTCCTCCTGCGCTGCTGCCACGACACGACCATCCTCCAGAAGGCAGGCAGCAGAATCATGGAAATAGGCTGAAATGCCGAGGATACGCATGGGAAAGAAGTCCTATGAGCCAAGCATGGCGATCACGCATCAGCAACCTAAAAGCCATCTTCAAATCTTAGACATCAAGATTGCCTCATCAGCGGCTAGCGTTATCATCGGCACTTTCATGGATCAAAATGAGCAGCGCATCATAGGCAGATGGACCAATCGTAAAATGACGATTGCCGTAGGTCTGCTCATAGCTGCTTTCGGACCTGCGCTTTGGTATGCCCTCCAGCCATCCTCACGCTCCCTCTTATTTTGGCTCTGCTGGTTCTCCTGCGCAGGCGGCTTAGCCTGGGCTTTGATGGGAGCATGGCTTCCTCAAGGACGACTTCTTTCTCTGCTGCGAATGATCACGGGTAATGCCGTGGTTTTCACCCTCATGCTGGGTGTAGCCGAAATGGCTTTCCGGGTCGCTCATGTCAATTTCAATGATCTGATGGGTCAGAATGACGATCCACGTGCGGAATATCCGCTCTGTTTCCGAATGCCTGAAAAGCCTCTGGGGGAAGTCTTTTTCCAACGCGCTGGCCTGGACTCCTGGACCGGGAAGCCCCTAGCCTCCC
>JAOZVT010000303.1 GCA_025869455.1 Prosthecobacter sp. | reverse complement strand
AAATAGCTTTCGAGGAGAACCAGCTATCTCCGAGCTTGATTAGCCTTTCACTCCTATCCACAGCTCATCCCCTACTTTTTCAACAGGAGTGGGTTCGGGCCTCCAGCAGGTATTACCCTGCCTTCACCCTGGCCATGGATAGATCGCCCGGTTTCGGGTCTACTCCCAGCGACTAAATCGCCCTATTAAGACTCGGTTTCCCTATGCCTCCCCTATACGGTTAAGCTTGCCACTGAGAAGTAAGTCGCTGACCCATTATACAAAAGGTACGCCGTCACCCCTTTTCGAGGCTCCGACTGCTTGTACGTATGCGGTTTCAGGATCTATTTCACTCCCCTCTCCGGGGTTCTTTTCACCTTTCCCTCACGGTACTGGTTCACTATCGGTCGGCAGGTAGTATTTAGCCTTGGAGGATGGTCCCCCCATCTTCAAACAGGATTTCACGTGTCCCGTTCTACTCGAAATAACCATTGAGTTGCTTTTGTGTACTGGGCTATCACCATCTTTGGCCAGACTTTCCAGACTGTTCCACTAACGTCTCAATGGCTTTAGGGCTGATCCCCGTTCGCTCGCCACTACTGAGGGAATATCGGTTGATTTCTTTTCCTCCGGGTACTTAGATGTTTCAGTTCCCCGGGTATCGCTTTCGCATCCTATGAATTCAGATACGAATGGCCCAAAGGGCCGGGTTTCCCCATTCGGATATCCTCGGATCAAAGTTTGTTTGCCAACTCCCCGAGGCTTTTCGCAGGCTACCACGTCCTTCATCGCCTCCTGCCGCCTAGGCATCCACCGCATACGCTTATTCGCTTGACCATATAACCTCAAGCATTCTCGTGCCGAAGTCATATTTGAGTAACGAATGCAATGTACATACATACAACGAGCTTGCGCTCGATTATGCGCCTATTCGACTTACCCAAATTGTTAAAGAACAAGCCACTAACTTGGCCGCCGAACCAACAGAAAAGCTGGTTAGGCTGAAACTGAATGTTGCATCGACGGTCGCCGACTAGAGTGGTGGAGCTAGACGGGATCGAACCGTCGACCTCCTGCTTGCAAAGCAGGCGCTCTCCCAGCTGAGCTATAGCCCCGGCATCAGCGATGGTGGGTCTGGGAGGATTTGAACCTCCGACCTCACCCTTATCAGGGGTGCGCTCTGACCAACTGAGCTACAGACCCGCAAACACCTGGGATCGATCAAGTTCTACGAACCCGGGGCACACGGAGCCTGGTTTCGCAACTCTCGGAGGCCATTATTGAAGCCGGCACAGCGGAAGCTCGTTTCGCCCGGACCGTCGATGTCTGACCAACAATTTGTGTGGGCGCTAAACGCAGCGGATGCCCGCCAGGTTTCTAGAAAGGAGGTGATCCAGCCGCAGGTTCCCCTACGGCTACCTTGTTACGACTT
>JAOZVT010000302.1 GCA_025869455.1 Prosthecobacter sp. | reverse complement strand
CTGTCGCCGCTGTTTGGGAACCGGGCGGTGGTGGTGTGGGAATGTCCCCGGGCAGTTGCTGGACGATTTCTTCGCTCATGCCAAAATCCTCCCGTAAGATTCGTCGGCGCTCCTGATCATCCACCGGTGTGATGATGACCTGCCCATCGGCCAAGAGCGTGACGGCGTTTCCAAAGGCGAGCCCGACCACTTGATCTCCACGATTGATCCGCGCGTTCAGTTGATAATTGAAGGGACTCCAGTCACGCGTGGCTTCATAGCGACTTGAAAAATCATGGCTTCCTGGGCCAAAGGATTCCAGACGACACTCAAACCCATCCGTCTTGTGCAAGGGACGCCATTGGATGTACCAGCGTCCCTCACGCTGACTGCATGTTAGTCCCCAGGCTGGATGTTGGATGCTGGTTTCCAGTTCGGTATCCAGTCTCAGTGGTTCTGCATGCAGGATGGAAGAGTCTAAAAGGTAATCCTGTCCATCCAGTCGTACTTTTAGCGTTCCATGATTCGGCGGTAAAACAGGAGCCGCGAGCATGGTGGCAATCCCACGCTGAACATCAAACCCTAGCGTCGTTAAAAAAGTCTGAAGCGCGCCAGCACCAGACCAACATGTGCCACCCGTGCCGTGACTGAGCCAGGCTTCAAAAAAGTCCACGGCTTCAGTGCCTGGAAGTGGGGCAGGGGATTTTGATCGCACCTGGATGATCTTCTGCACGTTGTCGAAAGGCACTTTTTGACACCACGCAGCATAGACTTTCTGCAAAGACTCCCCATCGCTTTGCGCCGGGAAATCAATCCCAAGCCGATTGAGAATACGATCCACCAATGCGGGTTCGAGCTTCTGTTCAGTCATAAAAGAGTGCCTGATGGAACTCAAGGTCAGGCAATTTGCAAAAGAATCTGATTTGTGAGCCTCACAAAAAATGAATCTAGGCAATGGGACTGGGCGCATTGTTTTAGGATGCTTCGTCTCACTCTTGCCTCGTTTAGCTTGCTGATTGCGTTACCTTTGCTGTTCACATTCAACACGTTATTCATGTGGAAGGTGACTCTCATTGTGGGGGAGTATGGGCATCGCCTTGCGCTGGGGAGTTTGATCTTGGTTCTCTTCTGCTGGTTCAGTCGGAGTTATGTAGCCATGATCATGTCGGCGCTCGCCTCAGGAATTCTGCTCAGTCCGCTTGTCACGGCTTACGTACTTTCTCTGAATTTGCCTGCAAAAATGAAAGCAGCTTTTGGTTCCAGTCTGCCCACAAACCCCATTGTTTGGTCTGACTTGTGGTTAGGGGGACGAATGCCAAAGCAAGATTCCACTGAGTATTTGCTGCCTGATCGTGCCCCTGGGGCCGTACGTCGAATGCTTTTCTATAAGGCACACTCAGACAAGCCTGCCCCTTTGATCTTGGTGATTCATG
>JAOZVT010000301.1 GCA_025869455.1 Prosthecobacter sp. | reverse complement strand
AATTTCTACTATTCAAATGCTCACCTAACCTGCAAGCAGCGTTTTGCCGAAGGTGGTCGCGATAAAAGCCTTCCTCGGCTGATTCACTCAACTCATCCCACAGCCCGTTGTCGTAATCGGCGCAGAGAAAACAACTCGCCTTCGCATTCGCTGAGTCGTCGTGCTCCGTCTTTGCGTTTCGGGCCAAACCAACTTCGATTTTCCTCAAATACACTCTCCACGAATTCTTTGCTTCCTAGCACCAGGCCATCGGTGAAGTAGCGAACTCGCAGCCTAACCAATTCGGTGGTGCTGAGTTTGCCTTTCTCTGCCAGCACCTTCCGGGCTTGATCCGTCGTTAGCCCCGGCCTAACCACTTTTTCGTTCTGCATGTCTTTCACTTCCGTGCCGCTGGCATATAACAAGCAGCGATACGCCTCGGCTCCGCTAGCTTTTTGCCAACCGTCCACAGGCTTGGCCACCGCTTTGCACAGGCCGCGTTGCGCCCGCCGACTGCCACTCGTCGCTTCCGCATAACCACACCAGCGATAGTCCTTTGGATCGTCCACCAGTCCGGCCCGCACGGGATTGAGGTCGATGTAAGCCGCCATCGTGCGTAGGGCTTCACCGCCACTTTCCACCATCACACTTTTAAAACGATCCATCCACAGCGTGCCACGGCGGCCACGGCGTTTGTTGAACCAGCGGCTGAAGCGTTCTTTGACCTCTTTGACGTAGATGGAGAGGTCACAGAAGCGTTTTTTAATGGCTTCCAGTTTCTCCTGCACTCGCGTCTCCTGACCGAGGCGACGCAACTCGCTAAGCTCCTCGCGCAGAAAAGCAATGTAGGTCTTACTGTAAAGGAGGCGCAGGTGCTCGAACAGCTTTTCTTCGCCTGCTGCCCCTGCAAAACGCTCCAGCCACAGTTCCCGCCGGGGCACTTCGACGAGAGCGTGAAAGTGATTGCCCATGACACAGTAGGTGACCAATTTGACGCCACTAAAATCCGCCAGCCGCCACATGAGGCGCTTGAGTGCTTCCTTCTCCACGTCATCAAAGAAAACCTCTCCCCCACAGGTGCGCGACATAACGTGGTAAGTGTAATTTTCAAAAGCCCCCTTGCCAACCACACGCCGCCGTCCGCCCGACCAAGACCGCGCGGCAGGATAAGGAGCCGTTTTGGAATTGATACCGACAAGCTGCCGCTCAAGCGGATCGCTTTGAGAGTCAGGTGATTGGGCTATTTCCATGGGACGAGAATGGAAGAAAAAGGCACCAAGTCAAGCACTGTATGACTGGCAACTTTTTTCCACAAAGACATCACCCCCAAAGCCTGGGCAGAGGCCCGGAAGCTGAAACAGAAGGCCGCATAGCCATCAAAAAGTATCCGTCAAGCCAAGCCCCTATGAGAACACATTGGTAGGAGCGGTATTG
>JAOZVT010000300.1 GCA_025869455.1 Prosthecobacter sp. | reverse complement strand
TGAGAAGCATCCGCATCGGCTTACCTGTGGTGCCGCTGGTTTCAGCATAGGCACTCAGACGGCGAAAACGCGGATCCACCAAATCTTCAAAACGCTCCCGAATGATGTCCTTCGTCAAGACGGGTAACTTGGCCAGCGTTTGGGGACCTTCGAAGTCGGTCCGTGGGTCAAAGCCTGCATTTTTAAAGACCTCCGCATAATAGCGGGTTCCTTCATACGCACGCACCAACGTCCGCTTCATCTGAGTGCAGATCCAGGACTGGCGCTGCTCTTCAGAATAGGCTGCTGTTCTTTTCAGGAACGACTGGTAGGTCCACCATCCGTGGAGCTGTGCCAGCTTGCGTATGGACTTTTTATGCATGAATGGCAGCAGGATGTGAGGCGATCTCAGTCAATGAATGGGGGCGATTTCCCTGACGTGCATTCCAGTAAAAACGATAGGCCTTTTTGGCGAATGGCAGCAAGGGTTTCGGCAGAGCGACGAATCGTTTGATGGCATAGTAAGAGGCCGCATACTTCCGCTCCCCAGAAACGGCAGACTGAGCCTTGGCCAGAATGCGAAATGAAGTCTCGCGCTTCAGCATAGCACGGACCGTTGCTTCAGCGCTTCCGCAAGATTCAATCTCGTTCACACACTGGCCGACATCTGCTTCATAATGGGCATCGCTACCGCCAAAGAAAGCCATGTTCAAAGGCTGAATGCATTCACGAGTTTGTTGGTTATTCTCGAAGCTGCCTTTGGCGTTGTGAATCTCATAAGCATCCACCGCGCCCATTTGTGATAAATCCAAACCCCGTGGCCCTAACAAACCGTCCTTCAACCGATGGGGATGAGGAACCATTACCAAGCCGCCTTGTTCATGAATTTCCGCCATCGTCGCCAGCGGATCTTGTGACTGCAAATCTTCTTGGAGAAAGAGGCCAATGAGGTGGCATTTGTTCGACAAGGTCCGCTCTTCCCCGATCAGGATTTGAGTGGCTGAATTCTTCCGGCGAAACCACTTTTGAAACTCGAACGCACCCTCTGTGGTGTCGTGATCCGTGATGGCGATGACATCCAATCCTTGAAGACGCGCTGCTTTTAGCAACCCGTCAGGCGTGATCATGCCGTCACTGGAAGCTGTGGTATGGCAGTGCAATTCTGCACGCAGCACCGTGGATAAAGGAGAGCGCGACATGATGTGATGATTCACCATTCTACCCTTTGACTCTCCTGGCCGAGTCAGCGCCTACACAAAAGCCTAACTTAGGTAAGTTTGCGCCAGCGACGAAGCATCACGGCCAAACCAAAACAACCGATCAAGAGAGCCCCGCTAGGTTCTGGGACTGGGGCGACAATGATCAAGGCATCTTGCCAGTTAAAATCGGCCGCAAGAGGATCGGTATTCGCCAAAGAATACAGCGTGTTAGCAAG
>JAOZVT010000299.1 GCA_025869455.1 Prosthecobacter sp. | reverse complement strand
TTAGCCACGCAAATCCCAGTGGCGTAAAAGTATTCATCGAAGATCTCAATAGCCGTTGGGCTGCTGCTCCAGACAAACCCTTTGAAGTCACCTATGGCCAGCGAATGAAAGGGAACTACTTTGGTCTGATTACTGTACAAGCTCGATTGGAGCGGGTTTATCGCATCACAAATGTTTCATCAAAACAGGAACTAGATCGCATCGCTTGGGGTATTTTTCGTGAAGTGGCGGATGCCTTTGAAACCATGCAGGGATCATTCCCAAACGCCATTGATGCATCTTCTCAAGATTCATCTTTCCGTAATGGCGATCTCATGGGCAATCGCATTGCCTTCTATCGGGCATTGAGAGGGTACACTAAAGATCAAGTTCAAGCTTGGATCCATCCCCTGTCAGTGGAAGATTCTTTGCAACATTTTCAGCAAGCTCCCATGGCTAAAAACTCCAGCTGGGATGTTCCACCAGAACTCGCGGGTGGCCCCTTGGATGAACTAATCCATGACGTCGTTTGGTTCTCCTCTCATGCCTCACGCTTGAAAGAAAAACAATACTGGTTCAGGGTCGATTTCCTTGGTTGGCACATAAGATTTCAATTAACGTATCATGATATGGATTTTAGAAACCTGAAAGGCTAAGCGCAGATATGGAAACTGCGCATAGCCTACTGATTTTTCACTCAAAGGAAGTTCGGATCTGAGTCCTGGGTTTTTATACCCATCTCACTACCTACCCACGACTTGCAGCAACTCCACTTGGAAGATCAGGTCGCTGTTCGGTGGGATTTTACCGCCCACAGCTTGGTTGCCATAAGCCAGTCGGGAAGGGATGTAGAGCATCCATTTGTCTCCTGGTCTCATGAGCTGAAGCGCCTCCGTCCAGCCTGGAATCACTTGGCTGACACCAAAGGTCGCAGGCTGACCGCGCTCAATCGAGCTATCAAAGACCGTGCCATCAGTAAGGGTGCCTCGGTAGTGAACCATCACGGTATCGCTGTAACCAGCGGGGCGTCCGTAGTTCGGTCCAGAGGCCAGCACTTCGTACTGCAGGCCGCTCGAGGTCGTCACCCTGCCAGAGTTTGCGGCATTGACGGTTAGAGACGGGCTGCCAGCATTGACACCTGCCACCGCACTCACAGGGGAGGGGGAGGGCGGTTGCCGGACGGTCTTCTTTTTTACGGGGGCCGTTTGGCAACCCGTGACTAACAGCAGCAGAACGGAGGACAAGGAAAGGGAAAGAGACTTCATGTGTACCAAAGATAGGAAACCGGAGTCTAAGCTGAACGCACGGAAGTGAGCTACAAGTTTTTCATGAGGATGGGCGCATCCCATTTACGCTCCCTATTTCGCCGCCTCTGACCGCAGGCGAATGAAAGAAAGGCAAATTCCTACGTACTATTCGTCTCCGACCTGCGCCCCT
>JAOZVT010000298.1 GCA_025869455.1 Prosthecobacter sp. | reverse complement strand
TCCAATACCTCTCCCGCCAATGGGTTCTCATAGGGGCTTGGCTTGACGGATACGATAAACTCGATGAGCTAGGCGTTAAATATCAAAACTCTCACATTGAAGATATTGTCGATTGTTACGACATACCCTATGAGATGGATAAATTTTTCACGAATAGATATCGCGATGAAGATCGTGAATACGAAGGTCCTGCGGGTCTAGAAATTGACCAAATTGATGATCTATTTGAAAGATGTTGAGCTTAAATTTATTTAATAAATAATGCTAACCTCAAAATTACTAACACCCTTTTTAGCCGTTTTCTCTTTTACTCTCTTCGCCGACGATCTTCCAAAAGCCCTTCCGCTATGGGCCAATGGTGCTCCAGGATCTGAAGCTCGGGCCTCTGAGCCAGAGAAGACCGAAGGCAGCAACGTGGTCAACGTACACAACCCCTCGATCACGCCTTTCATCCCGACCAAGGACAACACAGGCGTGGCTGTGATCATCGCCCCTGGCGGGGGACATTCCAAGCTCTGCCTGGGACATGAAGGCTACGCTCTAGCTGAATGGTTCCAGAATCACGGCATTGCCGCCTTCGTTTTAAAGTATCGACTGGCGCGCGAAAAAGGCAGCACCTACACCATTCAAGATCACGCCATGGCAGATGCCCGCCGGGCCATCCGCACCGTGCGCACACGTGCCACAGAATGGGGCATCAATCCTGAACGCATTGGCATCATGGGCTTCTCTGCTGGTGGTGAACTGGCCGCCTTTGCTGCCATGGAAAACGATCCTGGCAAGTCTAACGACGCTGACCCCATTGAACACGCCAGCAGCCGCCCAGACTTCCAGGCCTTGATCTATCCCGGCACCTCAGACTTGTTTTCAGCGAAGAAAGGCATGCCGCCACTGTTCATTGCTTGTGGTTATAACGACCGCCCAGATATCTCCAAGGGCATGGCCACTCTGTATCTGAAATACAAGGAAGCTGGGGTCAAAGCCGAGCTGCACATTTATAGCAATGTCGGTCACGGATTTGGTTACCGCCCCGATGTCCACACCGCGGCAGGTCGCTGGCCAGAACGATTCACGGAATGGCTAACCGACAGTGGTTTGATGAAGTGACTTGATTAAAGATCAGCAAATGGGTTAGAAAAGGTCTCCTGCGTTCGTCTTGTCCGCATCAGACCGATGCTCCGCGAATTTTGAGCTTTAGAGCAACTCTGGATCAGGCGCTCCCCATAAACTCGACGCGGCGCTTGGAGAAGTTGCTCTTCTCTATCACCACAGACTTTTATCTTGCCATCTAGAACTTGCCTAATTTAGCATAAATCACCTATGGCATTTCCTGATTCAAGACCCGGTCCGATGCTAGCCAAAAGTATCCGTCAAGCCAAGCCCCTATGAGAACCCATTGGCGGGAGAGGTATTGGAT
>JAOZVT010000297.1 GCA_025869455.1 Prosthecobacter sp. | reverse complement strand
GACGGGACAGTCGCACCGCCACATGGTCACAACCAGGTAGGATACGTTTGCGGAGCGTCACTGTGACACTCTTTGGGCCAAACTCACTCAAAATGCATTGAACCATTTCTGAGGCCAAAGTTTCAATCAACTGCCGGGGACGCTCCGCCGCCAGGGCGCGCAACCGGGTAGCCACGGCAGCGTAGTCAATGGTTCGATCAATCTGATCCTCCATGTTTTCAAAGCTGGTCGCTAGTCCCAAAGTCACATCCGCCTGCAACGTTTGCCATTCGGCACGCTCGGCTTCGGGCACACCGATCTGTACCGGGAGGTCTAGCCCCTGGAGCAGGATTTCATTGGCAGCGGAATTCATGCGCCTACTGTCAGCGAGCGCATCAAGCGTGTCAAAGCCGACAGATTCTGAACCAGGATATCTGGCTCAGCCAGCATGAGCGTGGGCACAGATTCATACCCCGTGGCCGTGGCGATGGTCGTCAGTCCACCCGCTTTACCAGCGTGGATGTCATGGCGCATGTCACCGATGAAGGCCGTTTCCTCTGGCCGTAGCCCGTGCTGGGTGAGGATCTCATGGACGTGAGAGCATTTGTCCACAATGCCACAGTGCAGGTGCTCAAAGTAATGATGGACCGCGTTCACCTCCGCCTGAGCCCTCACATGCTCCAGGGGCGCACTGCTGCAAACAAACATCCGGCGGCCCGTGTCTGCGGCAAACTGGAGGAAATCTTGCGCATGCTCGATCATAGGCACCGCGTGCTGGTCATCTTCAGGGAAGTGCTTCAAATACAGCGCCTGAAGGTCCATCAGCGGCACGTCCGGCAGGATATCCCGATAGAACTCCGTGTAGGGCAGCCGAAAAATATTCCGAAATTCTTCCCGGCTCAGCGACGGTTTCTCAAAATGAGTCATGACTCCATTCGTCGCCGTGATCACAGCACTGAGATCGTCCGCCAGAGTGCCAGACCAGTCGAGAATGAGGTTTCGAATCATGGGGCAGGGTTAAAGCGCGGATTGTGTGAATTTGCAATGGTTGATCAAAATTCGCTGCTGGACATCCCAAGTTGCGTCGTTTCCAATAGCGTCCGCGTCGGCAGTCCGGCGCATTTTTGACGATTTAACCAACAACTGAACGCATCCAAACTATGGCAAAAATCCAATTCGGCTCTGAGGTATATACCTGGTTCATGCAGGGCACCGGCAAGGGCTACGACAATAAACTGGACCACATGATCAAGGTGGCCTCTGAAGCAGGCTTCACAGGGATCGAGCCCATGGTGCTGCAAATCTCAGAGAGCGCTCTGGGTTGCTGCAAATACTGGCTGGGTGACTTCTGTGATCCGATCCGCCTGAAAGACACCCTCCAGCAGCACAACATGCAACTGGCCGGACTGGCTCTCGTTTGCGCTTGGGATGCTGAAGAA
>JAOZVT010000296.1 GCA_025869455.1 Prosthecobacter sp. | reverse complement strand
GAGTGTGTCGGCTGGCCCAATTTGGATGGACCTTTGTGTTAATTCACATCCGCTCGGTTTCAGGGCACGCGCTGCCCCGGACGCCACGCCTTGCGCGCTGCGCCCCACGGGAACCCCACGGGAACCCCTCGGGCTACTTTCCGCGATGCTTGGCAAACATGGCGAGGGTCTGATCTCGCTCGGTGGAGTGATCCATGATCGGCAGGGGGTAGCCTGGGGCTAGGGCGCGATTGTCTTTTGGCGGGGACAGGAAGCGTTCGGGCGAGATGTTTTTCAGCTCAGGTACCCACGTGCGAATGTAGGCTCCTTCGGGGTCGTAGTTCTTGGTTTGCGTCCAGGGGTTCTGAATGCGGAAATAGGGCGCGGCATCGGCACCGGTGCCTGCGCTCCATTGCCAGCCGCCGTTGTTGCTGGCATTCTCTCCATCCACGAGATGCTGCATGAAAAAGCGTTCCCCCAGCCGCCAGTGACAGTGCAGATCCTTGGTGAGAAACATGGAGACAATCATGCGCACGCGATTGTGCATGAAGCCCGTGGCCAGTAGCTCGCGCATGCCTGCATCCACGATGGGGAATCCCGTGCGGCCTTGGCTCCAGGCCTGGAAATGTTCATCCTTTCCCGGCCACGGCATGCCCCGGAATTCGGGGGCAAACTCTTCATCAAAAACCTCTGGGTAATTCCACAAGATGGCCAGGTAAAACTCACGCCACGCCAGTTCCTTGATGTAGGTTTCAATGGATTTTTGGGCCTCTGCCGTGGTGGCCAGGGCAGCGGCTGCGCGGCAGCGTGCATACAGCTCGCGGATGGAGATCAACCCAAAGCGCAGATCCTGCCCCAGGCGGGAGGTGGTGACTCCAGCGGGGGTGTTCCGCCTTTGCGCGTAGGCATGCAGCGTGCGTTGCTCAATGAAGCTCTTCATTCGCTCCCGCGCAGCGCGCTCGCCCGGTAGGGGCAGCATGGCCTGGCTGGGCTCCAGATGCCAATGCGCCAGGGTGGGCAAAGGCAGGCTTTGGACACTGGCGGCGGGGCTTTGGCCTAGCGAAGCTAGTTTGCCCAAGGGACTGACTTTATCCAGGCCTAACCAATTGCGTGAGTAAGGCGTGTAAACTCGATACGGCCCGCCGCTGCCGGTCAGCACTTCATCCGCCTCATGCAGCACCCGGTCCTTGAACCCGTAGCAGGGAATGCCGATGCGGGTGCAAACCTCCTGCAGCTTCTTTTCCATGTCGCGGCCATAGGGATCGTAATCCCGATTGTAGTAAACGGCGTCCGCTTGGGTTTCGCGGATCAGTTTTTCCAGTTCCACATCTGCCCGGCCACAGCGCAGGATGAGCCGAGTGCCCAGTGCTTCCAGATTCTTGCTGAGGGAGTCCAAACAGCCGACGAGGAATTCCTGCCGGATGGCCCCCGTCCAGCCAT
>JAOZVT010000295.1 GCA_025869455.1 Prosthecobacter sp. | reverse complement strand
TGAAAGGCAACAAGGCCATGCGCCTCATCGTGCCAGGGCCCGAGCCGGGTGCACCGCAACGATAACGGCGATGAAACGCAGTGGTTTTTTCAAAGACCCCGTGAACGTGAAGCGCTTTGCCGAGGCAGGGCTTATCGAATGACAGCCAAAGGGAGAATACGGTGAACGTTAAGCTCAAATCGCCTTCGAAGGCCTCTGCACTGTTTTTGCTGTCGGTCATGGTTGTACTCGGCGTGTTCCCGCTCGATGTATTGCTTCCGTCTTATCCGGCGTTGGCGGATGCGTTCGGGATGCAAGTCAATGAGGTCACATTCTTTGTCGCGACCTTTGCGGTCGGGTTCTCCCTCTCTCAAATCGTGGTAGGGCCGCTGTCCGACAAATATGGCCGACCTGTAATGCTCAAGCTTGGGTTGGTGGTGTCGCTGCTGGGTATTACGGGTTGCCTGCTCTCCAGCACTCAAGTGCAGTTTGCCTTGGCGCGAGTGGTGCAGGGGGTAGGGTGCGGATGCTTTGTGTTGGCTCAAGCGATTGTTCAGGATGTTTTCACGGCTGAAGATCGACAGCGGATTCGTATTTACATGCTGTCGTTAAGCGGACTGTGTATTTCGTTCTCGCCGTTGTTTGGGACCTATTTGCAGTACGCCCTGAATTGGCAAGGGAGTTTCTACGTGTTTGCTGGCCTGGCGGTGATCTTGCTGGGGCAAACGTTGTGGTTTTTCCCCAAACTGCAGGATCAGTCGCTGACGTTGCGATCGCAAAAGCTGGAAATATTGAAGCGTTATGCGGATATCTTCAGCTTTAAACCTTTCGTGTATTCGTGGATGACATCGGCAATGGCGTTTTCCTGCCATTTTGGCTTCATTGCGATTTCTCCAATCATCTTCCTCGAAACGCTGCGGGTGTCCTCGTTGACTTATTCATGGGTGCTTCTGGCCTATGGAGGCGCCTATGTGGTGGGCGGGTTATTGGCCACGCGGTTATCCAAAACACTGACGATCGACACGCAAATCAAGCTGGGCTTGGCTATCTCGGGGCTGTCCGGTCTGATTATGGTGGGGTTGATTCAGTTCCAGCTCTCCATCGCCACGGTGGCCATACCGATGATCATCTGCACCGTAGGCACCACGCTGGTCAGACCTGCCGCCGCCTCCAGGGCCATGGAGATGTTCAGCGAAAAGGCGGGGGCCTCGTCGGCGGCGGGCGGCACCCTGATGTTTGTCACGGCTGGGGTCGTCAGCGTGCTGCTCGCCGTCGCACCCTTTCCTCCGCAGGAGAGCCTGGCCGCCTTCATCTTGATCGCAACGGTACTCGGCTATGGCTTCAACAAATGGGGAGTGGCTGAGGGGGCGGCGCTTGAGAGCGTCCCGGCCAAGTGAGCGTTAGGCTGGCGGGGCTGGGTTGCGGGGGGAGGGTGAACGTT
>JAOZVT010000294.1 GCA_025869455.1 Prosthecobacter sp. | reverse complement strand
CGGGTTGATCGTGTCGTTCTTGTAGTTCAGGCCGGTGAACATCGTCAGGATGGTGCTGTGCTCGTTCAACGGAGTGCCGAATGCGAAGAGCCGTGTGAGGTCCTCACGCCCGTCATAGCTCAGCACCTGCGTATTGAACAACTGCACCGAAGAGAACGACGGGCGCGACGTACCAAGCAAGTCCTGGAAATTCAGGTCCTTGTCAATGCGGAGCATGGTGCGCAAGGTATCTTTTTTCTTGATACCGGCAAGACCAATACCAATGCCACCCCCAATCGCTGGATTACCTTGGTTAAATCCCCCGGTTCCAACGTTGTAAGGCTGATCTTTGGTGAACGCCACTTCAGCACTCAGCACCGCATCAAGCGACTCGCTATATCCACTGACCGTCACACCCAAGACATCAATCTTCGGATGAATACGGTCAAAAACGCCTCCCGTTGCCGGTACGCCTTGATGTGGGAAAGCCGTCGAACTGGCGACAGGATCGGCAGCAAACGTGGTCAGATAGGCAACGGAATAGTTCAAGCCATACGCTTCGCCAGACCAGCGAATACCGTAGGTTGCATCATCCATATCACCATCTTTGTGATCACAATTTTTATCGGTTACCGCACTCAGATCGAAACCGCGGTATGGCTGGAAGAACCAGCGGCCACCATTGATGTCGTATGTGTTACCGATATCTTCACAGCGATCCCAGCCCGGACGGACATAGGCAGCCAACATGCCGTTTGCTTCGGGAATGCGGATTTTCGTGGAGAGCAGAATCAACGGCTTACGCCATTCCTCATTCTCGCCTTCAAAGAACAGGCGCCAGCTGTAGTCATAGCCATGCACCAAATCCATTGCCTGGAAGAAGTCTGACTCCCCCCACACCAACTGCTGCTTACCAAACTTGACCGTTACACGGTCACCGATGGGAATTTCCGCCCAGAGCTCACGAATTTGAGCATCGTTATAATTCTCGGTAATGCTTCTGTTACTTCCTGTTGTGCCGTTAGTTGCACGAAGCTCTTCAAGATCCGAGAGATAGTTGGTCTTGTATTCGCGATCGAGACGACCAATGGCCTTCCACTTCACCGGGCCTGTCTTCACGTCCAGGTCAAGCAGCAAGGAGCCACGCAACATCGAAAGCTTGCCGAAGCTGTCCTTGCCAACCCGGCTCAGCTCAGGTTGATCTTCCAGGTTCATCGATGCCCAGGCGCGTACATAGCCGCTCAGTGCCCAGGTGAAGTCATCGCGACCCATCCATGTTCCCTCAAGACCCGCAGCGTTCGCGACGGGCATACCCAGCCCGGCCAGCACCGCTGCAACAGCCAGACCCGGTCCGGTCTGCCTGAAGATTTTGCTTCTTCTCATGTCTCCATTCCCTCCGTTTTGGCACTACCCATGAGCCATCTGCTCACGCCCGGCATCGT
>JAOZVT010000293.1 GCA_025869455.1 Prosthecobacter sp. | reverse complement strand
GAAAAAGGAGAGAGAGAGATTCATGGAGTCGCTCCAACTAAGAGCGATACAGCAGATTTAGAGCCGTTCGTAGTTACCATCGCAACGTTTTTCGAGGATGGTGAAGCCTGCTTTTTTAGCGTCGGAGACGGAAACAGGCTTGGTGTATTTAGGAGTAGAAAAACCACTGATCTGTTTTTTCACTGGCTTCCGGCAAAGCGGACAGTGAGTCAGTGGAGCGCGGTCCATGGGACGGCGCAGGTCAAACCCGCGCTTGCAGGAGGGACAGCCTTCTTCAGGATTTTCCGCGATGTAGGAATACGTGGGCATTGATTAGATAGGTTACCACGCCTCCCGAGAGTAGGTCCAGAGAGACTTTCCCTGGACCATCGGCTTGGTATTACCAGCTCGACTTGGTGACTCCAGGAACCAGACCAGCAAGAGCCATTTCACGGAAGGTGAGACGGGACATCTGGAAACGACGCATGAAAGCACGACGGCGACCTGAAACGCGGCAACGGTTGGTCAGGCGGGTCGGACTAGCGTCCCGGGGAAGGAGGGCCAAGCCCTGGTGATCTTTGTTTGCCTTCAACTCAGCACGCAGTTTTGCGTACTTTGCGACGGTTTTCTGTTTGCGCTTCTCGCGCTCAAGCCAAGCTGTTTTTGCCATAGGGGCCGTGAAGTTGCCTCAAATAGCCTAGTGCGCAAGAAGAAATTTCATTTGTCAGTCAGCAAGAACCTGCCAACTTGGGTTCACTATGATCATTGGAATGCTCGTCGCCGCTTTTTTATTGTTTTTGGGTGTCCTCGCTTTCACCTATTTAATGAAAGCTTAATCTTCCCCATCGCTGAGGGAGATACCTGCATAGAGCACGGGAAACCGTCGTTCTAAAGTCTTTGGCGTCAGGTAACCGATCAATTGAGCCTGAGTCCAATCAGCAAGCCCCCAGTAGGCCTGAGGCATAGCGATCATTACAGCCGTGCATGTTGGCATGCGCGGCACATGAGCACGGGCGAGAATGCGTTCCGCAAAATCATGTAGGCCAGGATTGTGGCCAAAGAGCATGATGTGCCGCCAGCTTTCATCGAACTGCTGGACAACTCTCAAAATTTGAGGAGCTTCAGCCAAATAAAGCCGTGAATCCAGCAACAGAGACTCTGTGGGCATGCGGAAAACATCCTGCATGATCTTGGCCGTGGCCAAAGCACGTGCCGCAGTGCTCGTAACCAGACGATCTGGTGGCGGAAGGAGCGCTGGGCTATCGGCACCCCCAAAATAGGTGCGATGCAGGAAGGTAGCCATGGCTGGTGCCGCCTTTAGCCCACGCTCATTCAAGGGCCGATCATGATCTGCCAGCCCAGGCTGGGTCCAGCTGGATTTGGCATGACGAATGACAGTGAGATACTTCATGGAAGATTGCGCAAACCTCACCTCGCATGAGG
>JAOZVT010000292.1 GCA_025869455.1 Prosthecobacter sp. | reverse complement strand
CGTGACACCCTGCCCAAATTTGCCCCGATCACTGTCGGTAAAAAGAAAGCCAAGTGATTCGGCTAGAGAAATCACAAAAATGTTCCTGCTGCTTGCTTGACCCCAAGAACAATTATCTCCATTAGTCATTCCAACTATGATTCAAGAGAATCTCACATCTTGGTTGGAGCAGCCGGTCTCGGACTATACTCCCGATTCGTCCATTGAGCCTGGAACCATTTATCGGTTTAGGATGGACTGGGATGCGGAGACCTCCATGTCCGAGTTATTTGCTAGTTACACCGCAGATCCAAAGGCTGCACAAACGACAGGTATTGTCATTGGGGCTTGGTTTGGGGACAATTCAGAAATGGATAGTGCTGAATTGGTTCAGCTTTTGGTCGGCGCTCGTCATGCTCTGCCGAATCTGGAGGCGATTTTCTTTGGAGATATCATCAGTGAGGAAAATGAGATTTCCTGGATCAATCAGACGGATATCTCACCATTGTTTTCGGCTTACCCTGCTTTGAAGCATCTGGTGGTTAGGGGTGGCAATGGATTGAGTCTTGGAGGAAACATGTGCCTGGAATCGCTCCAATCATTGATTGTGCAGACAGGAGGATTACCTGCGTCCGTGCTCGCTGAAGTTCTAAGTCTTGATTTGCCAAACTTAGAGCATCTTGAGCTGTGGCTTGGCACAAATGAATATGGTTGGGATGGTGGCTTGGCCGATCTTCAACCACTCTTAGCTGGTGGGCTTTTCCCAAAGTTGAAGCAACTGGGTTTGAGAAATTCTCAGATAGCCGATGAGATAGCCGAAGCTCTTGTCAGCTCCCCGTTGGTTGATCGTCTTGAATCCTTGGATCTCTCTTTGGGAACTCTAACGGACGTTGGGGCAGGGCACTTGATGAAATGCCCGAGATTAATCCGCTTGAAGAGTCTTGATCTGCATTTTCACTACCTCACAGACGAAGGAATGCGCTCCCTACTTGGGGTGTATCCAGGAGCCAAGCTTCAAGATCAGCAGATTCTAGATGAATATGGCCCGTATGTGGCCGTGGGAGAGTAAGTTAGGCCAATGTCGCCTTTTTTCTGCCTTTGGAACCCCGAATCCCCTCGTGCGGTTTCGTTTACTGGGGCTGTCTTAGATAGGGTGGGAGATTGGCCTCAAGTCATGTCATGGGCCGATTTTCTCCAGGGGCATTCGCTTCCAGAAGTGTCGCCCAACATGATTGTAAGGATTGATTCTCCGGGAAGAAATTGGCAGGTGGAAAAGCTGCTTTTGTCTCGTGGTGCAGCCAGGATGACCGAAAGTAAGCTTGAGTGTTTCTCACCAGGAGAAGTTGACGCTCTGAAAGATGATCCGGGTCGAGTCTTTGCTTCACGTCAATACCACCTGGGTTTGTGCGATGCTTTGGATAGCTGCCAGCAACATTTTAAGCAAG
>JAOZVT010000291.1 GCA_025869455.1 Prosthecobacter sp. | reverse complement strand
CCCTTTTAGCTGGATCTTGAGAATCTAGAAGCAAGGTTTTCTTGTTAGAATCTTTCCAGACACGAATGTGCCCCATGGATGCCATTTCTTCATCAAGAGATGCAAAATCACCTGATTTGACAGAACGGTTGATTCCTTCGACTTCGAGTGAAACAACTACTTCGCCATCGAAATCAACGCGATAAGGCACTAACCGAATGACCACACGGGTGAGTTCACCATGCCCCAAGATAAGCCCGGGAGGTGTGGCTTCAAATGCGCCATTGTCAGCAGGATCGACATTACTAATAGTCCCATCCTGATTCATATCAGCATCCATGTCCAACTTAGCAATCTGACGCTCACGGTCACGCCAGCTGTTGACCCGCTGACCGTAATACTTGTGAAAGTCGGCAGGTATATCTCGGTTGGTTTGAAGTGCTGGAGGCGCAGGCTCAAGCACACCCTTAGGATCCCCAGAGAACAAGCTCGTTGAACTGAGGGTTAAAGCACAGAATGTGAGGGCGGTTATGCTTGAACCACTCACGACTGCATTGTGGTATCGTTTAGCTGTTTTCATGGATACTGATGGTGAGATTCTGATGTTGGTGATTGATGTCAAAACTAAAAATAACGGCGCATGGAGACTCCCATGAAGTGTTCCGTAAAAGGTCTCGCATCGCTATTCATTTCTTCATACTGATAAAAAACGTTACCTGTTAAGCGATGACTCAATTGTTGATTCAATTCGATTCGATACAGCCAGCGTTTTTGGTCTTCAGACGTGCTTGTTTGATCAATTTGCTCGTATAACACAGTTCCTTTAATGGCTGTGAAATCAAGTGGATGGTAAGACAATATCAAACCCGTTGTAAATCGGTCACGAATTGAAAAAAGCGCCGTAGTAGATTCCTCTCCTTCAGCATATTGGAGAAATGCTCGAGCATTAAAACGCGAGGTGATACGCTGATCAATACCATATCTATAATAAGTTGCTCTACGGGTATCTGAAGCAAATTCATTATTGATATAGTCCTGACCCACGGTGATCCAATGCCTTGTTGACCTAGTCAACTCCTGTTCCAACGAAACTTGCCACAAGAAATCATTCCTTTCGATGGTGTCCCCTGTGGAGAATCCATAACCAACTTTGCTACGCCACGAAATGTTTTCTGTAATGCGACCTGTTAGTTGAATAGCCAACTGATGAATCATACTGCGATAGCCATCATTAGAGACGTATTCATAGCTAAATCTTGGTGCGAATGGAATAAGGGACCCCTCATATTGCATCCATAAGCCGAGCCATTCGCGCTTCGCATGCTCATCAAAGGAAAAGCTCCTCCAGTAATCCGAATGCTCAATGCCAAACCCTAAGCGCCATTCGTTATCAAACAGAGGCCGACCTGCATAGAAGCCAACGGTATTGATGAAAAATGCCTGACGCTCATCATAAAGGTCATTTGATCTGTCGTTCAAGAAACCAAATGAATAACGTCCCGCACGATCAATAGCGGGTGAATCGGCATCCACAAAGAAGTCCAGACCTGCAACCCCTCGAAACTCGTCAAAGAACAAAATCTCCCATTCACCGAGTATCTCGTTGTAGTTAAATCTAAAGTTTAAACCCGCATCGTCACCATTACCAAATCTTAGGGCCAACTCGTTTTCGAAAGGCAGATAAATCAAATTGGCAACGGCCGAGAAATAGATTGAATCCGTAATCCTAACCAACCCCCTGACACCCAATTCAACAAATGCCGCCCAGCCATCATCATTGCTGTCGCCCTGACTAATTTTTTGATCGCCATTAAAATCTGAATATATCACGCCAGCCCCCAGCCAGAGGACATCAAAATATAACGGACCCGCTTTAACAGTAGCCAAGTCTGGATTGAAGCTTCGGGTCAACATTGTCAGCCCACCATCCATCGTCAAAGAAGCGTTTTGCAGCCTCTTGGATTCAATTGTAGCGGCATCGCGTGGTGTGAAGACACCTAATCCTCGGTTGATTGGGCGGAAGAAATCTCCATGTCTCTGATAAAAATCCGGCTCTGGATCATAATATCTAAACAGACCTGAAGCCGTCTGCTGACGATTGTCTGGCCCCTCAACACTGTAAGGACTCAAACCATACCCACGACTACGTGCATCCATGGGACCTTGCAGCAACGTATCTTCCGTGAGTGTTGGAAAATAACCTGTTGTCATCTGCCCATCTGTTGCGACTGGAAGCGTTGGATCCGCATTAGCGCTTTGCCCGATTGCATTAGCTGTCGCCAATGCACCCATGACCCCAGCGACTTGCGCCAAGCATTTTGCAATGTGGTAAATTCGTTTTTTTTGCATTGCCATAAGATTAGAAGAGGGAGCGAAACACGAGTGAATAGAGCTAGCTGAGTTTTCGAGAAAAAAATCCAATTTGTTTCAACGGAGTCAGGTCGGCCAGGGTCAAAGAATGCAAACAATGAGCAAACATCCCTAAAAAAGGAACAAAAACAACCATTAAAATCCAGGGAATACGGATTTTATTACTTTTATATGTACCCCACACACTCGTTAATGTGATCAACATCATTAACAAATACACCCCAACAAGACCCCATATTACCTCTGGGATCACATTTTCCGCATGAAGCGTAATAAGGCGTATCAAAATGGTAATCATATCATGCTATACGCATTATTACTGCAGGGGTTACAGATGTCGGAAAATTTATTTTGAGTTTACTCACAAGAAAAACTCATGAGGTCTGTTGGAAATTCAGTGATGTGTGAATGTTTGGCCTGTTTTGATAGTGGTGTATTTTATAGCTGTCAAATCACCATCTAGTAACATGATCGAAAAGGGCAAAAAGCAAAAAGTGCTCCAATTCATTACAAATAATCATTCAAAGTTGTATTTTGTTGTCAATTTAACAAATGAACTGACCATTAAATAATTTGCCGCTTGATAAATATGAATTTTGCTTACTTATCTGCATGCAGATAAGTAAAAAAAGCAGACTTGGCGAGTGTGTGAAAAATAGACCAATTTTTTGCTTTCGTTATTTCAGTATTATGTCCGCGATCATTTTCTAAGTCACTTTTGAACCAAAAGATGACCCGTAAAGTAATATGAGCGATCATTTCTTGCTCTTTGCATTGCCGCGTTTGACTTTGCCGTAAGTCACTTTTTTCGGTTTCGGCAAAACGCCTCCATCGTCCGTGTTCATTCCAGCCTGCTTTTTCAGTTCGCGGATCTGGTCACGCAAAAGAGCGGCTCGTTCAAATTCCAGCTTGGTGGCGGCTTCGGCCATTTCGCCTTCTAATTCTCGGATGACTTCGATCACAGCAAAGTCGCCACCACCACCTTCGCGAACGACGTTGTCTTCGATCTCCTTGGCTTTACCCAATATCTGAAGGGACTCCTGCACACCACGGCGGACGGTCTGAGGCGTGATGTCATATTTTTCGTTATGGTCCATCTGCACCTGACGCCGATAACCACTGATGCTTAATAGCGAACGGATGCTCTTCGTCTCAATGTCAGCAAATAGAACCACTTCTCCGTCAACGTGACGTGCGGCACGACCTGCGGTCTGAATAAGTGAGGTTTCGCTACGGAGAAAACCTTCTTTATCAGCGTCCAAAATGCAAACGAGGCTGACCTCAGGCAAATCCAGCCCTTCGCGCAAGAGATTGATTCCCACTAGGACATCACAGTCGCCCTTGCGTAATGAGCGAAGAATTTCCACACGTTCAATGGCATCTATGTCACTGTGCAGGTAGCGCACTTTAAAATCAAGATTGCGCAAATAATCAGTCAAGTCTTCTGCGGTTCTTTTGGTAAGTGTGGTCACCAGGACGCGCTGGCCTTTTTCAATGCGCTGGCGGCAAAGTTCCATCGTCTCATCAATCTGCCCCTTGAGTGGTTTAATGGTGATGATGGGATCCAGCAAGCCTGTGGGCCGAATGATTTGTTCCACCACCAGAGGTTTTCCCTTGGTCAGCACGTCGAATTTCTCCACAGACTGAGCATTGCCGCTGACGCGAACTGCGACTCCTGGCAAGGCTGCGGGCACACCTTCTTCCTGGCCAATGCGTTCACGCTGGTGCGGAATGTAGTCCGAGTTTCCGACGACGCTGTTTTCGATCTCAAAACGCGCGGGTGTGGCGCTGACATAAACGAGCTGACCCACTGCATCCATAAACTCAGGAAACTTCAGAGGCCGGTTGTCTAGCGCACTGGGCAGACGAAATCCGTGCTCAACAAGCACCGTTTTCCGCGAACGGTCCCCTTCATACATGCCGCCTATTTGAGGGATCGTGGCGTGGCTTTCATCGACAAGGCACAGGAAATCATCAGGGAAAAAATCCAGCAGGGTTCCCGGCGTGGCTCCTGGCACCCGCCCTGTGAGATGTCGGCTGTAGTTTTCAATGCCTTGGCAAAAACCCATTTCCTGCATCATCTCGATGTCATGCTCAGTGCGCATTTTCAGGCGTTGAGCTTCCAGAAGTTTGCCTTCTTTCTCAAAAGTAGCTACACAGCCTTCCATCTCCTCGCGGATTTTCACCACCGCCTTTTTAAGTTTGTCCGCAGGAGTGACGAACTGCTTGGCTGGGAAAATGGTATAGTTGGGCATCTTCAAGGTCACCGTCCCTGTCAGCACATCCACGGCACTAATGCGGTCAACCTCATCCCCAAAAAACTCCACGCGGATGGCTTCGCTATCTAAATAGGCAGGCACGATTTCCACCACATCTCCACGCGCACGGAACGTCCCTCGTTTGAGTTGGATGTCATTGCGCTCATAGAGCATGTCCACGAGCTTGGTCAAAAATGTCTCCCGCGACATCTGCTGCCCGACATGAATCGGCACCATCATGCCTTCATAATCTTCAGGCGAACCCAAGCCGTAGATGCAGGAGACACTCGCAATCACCACCACATCTTTCCGGGTGATGAGCGCTCCCATGGTGGAAAGCCGGAGCCGCTCAATCTCATCATTGATGCTGCTGTCTTTCTCAATGTAGGTGTCCGTGCGTGGGATGTAGGCCTCGGGCTGATAGTAATCGAAATAACTCACGAAGTACTCCACCGCGTTATTGGGAAAGAAGTTTTTGAATTCCGAATACAATTGGGCCGCGAGCGTCTTGTTGTGAGAGAACACCAAGGTGGGCTTGCCAATATCAGCAATGATGTTGGCCATGGTGAAGGTCTTTCCCGAACCCGTGACCCCTAACAAGGTTTGATGTCGATTCCCGGCACGCACGGATTTCACCAATTTGGCAATGGCTTGAGCCTGGTCACCTTTGGGCTGGTATTCGTTGTTCAGTTGGAAGGGGGAAGACACTCGTTTAGACTAGCCAGCCGTGAGGTAAACGCAACGAAAGCACGCTCGCTTTTGGCGTCTTTCAGGCAAATCCAGATGGCCCAAAGTCACCGACACACCTGTTGATAGCCCCGACATTCCCCTTTAGATAAACTCACTGAAATGGATCGATCTGTGACCATACTTGAGGTGGCAAAAGAGGCGGGTGTCTCAGGCTCGACTGTCTCCAGGTCACTCAAAGACGATCCCCGAATCACGCAGGCGGTTAAAGATCGAGTACGTGCAGCCGCCCAAAAGCTAGGTTATGCCCCCAATCCCCTGGTGCAGGCGCTAATGACTCAGCGACGCCGGAAATTGGACCCGCACGGAGAGACGCTGGCTCTGATCACCAATGTAGCCAATGAGGCTTGGCAGAAAAAGGACGTTTGCCGCTGGTACCTGAAGGGCATTCAGGAGCGAGCCCAACAACTTGGATACCAGATCGAAATTTTCTCCCTTGGCTCCATGCGCGGTGATGCGGAAAGGCTCCGGCGAGTCCTGATCACGCGCGGCATCCGGGGCATCATATTAGGATTTTCAGAACGCGACGATCAGCCCATGGAGCTAGCCGTAAAGGACTTTTGTGTCGTTGGTCTCAGCACCTATTTTCGTCAACTGCCAGTGGATCGGGTTCAGTTGCACGGCTTTTTCAATGTAACTTTGGCTTTTGAAAGAATGCGTTCGCTCGGCTACTCACGCCCCGCGCTCATCGCCCCCGTGAGAAACAACACCATCGTTGGAGGCCAATGGTCTGCTGCGGCTCTCAACGAGCAGTGGCAAAGACCAGCGCATGAGCAATGCCCACCGCTCATGATTGAAGGTGACCAGGTCAACATGACCCTTTTCCGCGAGTGGATTGAGCAGCATCAACCCGACGCCTTGTTGGTGTATAAAATTGATGCCGTGGAACTCCTGGACCGACTGCGACTCAAAGTGCCAAGAGACATTGGATTGGCCTATCTCTTTGGCTCAGAGGATGAGCGCAAGAAAATGGCGGGGATTGATGGCAACTTGGATCGTGTGGGTGCCGCAGCCGTGGATTTGCTGGTTCAAAAAATGCATGTGCATGATCGTGGCCTGCCTGAGCACCTGCGGGATGTTCTAATCACCGGTTCATGGAAGGACGGGCCGTCACTGCCGGAGAGATCTGCGCAAAAACAGTGTGTTCCCCGGCCCAAGAAATCCCCATCTCGTGTGAAGAGGTGATCTCACCGATCACAGCGCAGGCAAGGCCCTGTGAGTGAAAAACTTCCAGCACTTCCTTGGATCTTCCAGGAGCTGCCGTAAGCAGATATCCATAACTCGGAAAGGAAAGCAGCCAGCGCTTCATCTCTATTTCAGGAGGATAAGGAAGCGCGTCCAAATCCACTTCGGCACCGCAGGCAGAGGTGGCTAAAAGCATGGCCAAGGTGCCCAGCAAACCACCGTTGCTAATATCTTTCCCTGCGGTCACTAAATCATGATCCGCTAAGTGTTTCAGAAGTTTCAGATCTGCTTGCAGCCGCTCTGGCGGGGCACCCACACTGGCATTCCAAAAGAAGGTTCCTTCGCCTCGGTAGGCAGCGCGGAGATCCACCGCCATCAGCAATTGATCCCCAGGTTGCGCATCAAAACTAGTGATCAGCTTTTTCGCTTTCCCAATCACGGCGGCAGCTAACAAAGGAGTCCGCTCAATCGGAAAACGGGTGGTATGACCGCCAACAATCGGCACCCCATAAGCGACCGAAGCCGCGCGCATTCCTTCCCAGATTTCTGCCGCCATAGGTGAATCAGGATGCGCCCAGAGTACATCTACAATAGCGGTCGGGCTTCCGCCCATGGCAGCGATGTCACTCAGGTTCACCATCACGGCGCAATAGCCAGCAAACCAGGGATCCATTTCGATGAACCTTTCCATCATGCCTTCTGCGGCAAATAGCAGGTAACCCTCTCCATCTGGAATGGCTGCGGCATCGTCTCCTATCTCGATTCCATTCGCCACCTCTACCGCAGGCCCATAGGCCGAAGCAATGCGTAGTTTTTCTGCGACGTTGGGGTGGTCGCGCAAACTTTGGGCGAGTGCTTCAAGGGCAGACATGCGCTGAACTTACGCCACCATTGCCGCCGGAGGATAATGTGGAAGCTCCGCCTGCATGTGAACATGCAAACGACCATGCAATTGACGCTCTCCAAGCCGTTGCCAATGCAGCCGCTGGAAAAATTTAGCATTCTGCTCCTGCACATCCGCCAGGAAACGATCACAACCTATTTTGTTAGCCGTGGAAACCGCTTTATAAATCAACCCCGCTCCAATGGCACCAAATCCACGATAGACAGGCTGGTGACTACGCACGCTGACACTGGTGCTCATTTCTGTCAGCCTTCGATAGTTTTGATCCACGCAAAGACGACTGCCATACCAAAGACGCGGTTCACGTTCATCGATACGCACGGTGCCAATCACTTCATCCACCATGCCCGCAACTAGCGTGGCGCAGATGATGGGAATCGCGTGTTCATCAATGCCATCTCGGTCACCACTTGATTCGAAGACATGCTGCTCTTCGCAAAAGACCGCTTTTCGTAATGCCCAATAGCCAGCGAGTTCATTGGGTGTACTGGCGATTTTGAAAACGAAATCACGCGGCCTAAAGGGTGGATAGGTTTCGAAAAGCATAGTGCGAATTAGGATTGCAAAAGACGTGCCAACACCGTCATGAGCCGAGTGCCCACATATTTAAAATATGTCCGACGGCTGCTTGTGGGGCTAAGCACTGTGACTCAATGTGATTGGCGAGATAACGCGCATCCTGCGCCACCCCAGAAAAGCGCCCACTGCCCCAAGTGTATTGCCACGGCAAGCCGATGAAATAGACCCCAGGCACACTCGTGATGCCACGCTCGTGGTTAGGGTAACCTTTGCCATCAAAGATAGGAATTTCTATCCAGCGGTAATCGGTTCCATATCCCATGCTCCAAATCATGCTGGTGATACCCGACTGCGTGTAATCCAGAGAGTTTGGACATTTCCCAGGCTCCCAGACAGGAGAGTAACGAGACTCAAGAGGAGCTTCAATTCCGTTCGCTGCGATGAATTTATCAATCGTGGTTTTAATGCTCTCAGCCACCGTATCCGCCTGATCGAGATTCTGCTTCAAATCATCGGCAAAGCTGAGCGTATTTCCTATGACGTCTTTGAGGCGACCATAAAGTTGCATGCCTTCCTTGGCAAACCTGCGCAGATCAATATCTCTCCCACCATCACGACCCGTCACGTAGTGATTGGCCTTGGCACGCACCATGTCCTTCTTGGGATGTTCATGAATGGGCATGTCATAATACCCCATGTCATGCAGCCATTCGACGACATCTTTACCCCGATAACGACGTGCGGTGCGGGGTGCACCCCCCACACAAAGGTGAACCCGCCGGCCCGCCAAATGCAGGTCTTCA
This sequence comes from Prosthecobacter sp., assembly GCA_025869455.1. Taxonomy (GTDB): domain Bacteria; phylum Verrucomicrobiota; class Verrucomicrobiia; order Verrucomicrobiales; family Verrucomicrobiaceae; genus Prosthecobacter. The sequence goes on along the minus strand of JAOZVT010000291.1, from coordinate 5,542 downwards.
GCTATTTGGCAGCCTGACTGGCCTGTGCCCACCACCATCACCTCACCAGGCGGCAAACTCTCTGCATTCTTATATTCCGAAGAATGCATCTGCCGAATATGATCTGGAAAACGTTCCGCCATGCGCGGGAGTTGTGCTGTTTGATAGCCGCCAGTGGCGACCACCACCTGATCAGCCGTGAAGATTCCCATATCGGTGGTCACCTCAAAAAGGTCCGCTTCATTGCGGCGCATCTTCGAAACGGACACCCCTTCTTTGATCGGCGGATTAAATGACCGTGCATAAGCTTCGATGTAGTCCACGATCTGGTCTTTCACCATGAACCCTTTTGGATCATCTCCCGAGTAATCAAATCCCGGTAAAGCGCACTGCCAGTTAGGCGTGACTAGACAAAAAGAGTCCCAGCGTTTGCTGCGCCAATTTTCGGCAAGCCGATGTTTTTCAAAGATGATGTGATCGATCCCCTTCTCCTTGAGGCAATAACTCATCGAGAGCCCGGCTTGTCCGCCGCCGATGATGATAACTGAGTAGTGAGTTTCCATGATGTTTAAATTTTGAGGATGCGAATGGTTCCTTCTGCGGGATAGGAGCTGCCCCAGTTTTCGATCTCACCAAGTTGATCCATGGCCGATGAGCAGGCGAAGCCGAAGCGTTCCCGAACACGTTCACTCGCCGCGTTCAGAGCCTTGCGGCTACGCGAGACAAATTCGTTCATCGACATGGACTCCCCACTTTTAAAATAGTCATGGATGATGGTGGAAGGAGAGTAACATTGGCGCTGCTTCCCATCTGGCAGCTCGACAGTGTAATTAACAGAAGGCATAGTTAGGCCGCGCAGGAAGTTTGTTTTTCAAAGGACGAAAGTGATGAACACGCACCACATTTCGCGCAGCCAGCTTTCACCGTATCTGAGGTCATGCCGGCTGAGGTGAGCATTTCTCCCAAAGGCTGGAGAATGGACCTCATGAAGTCCGCTGAAGGCTGGGGGCGATTCTCCAGCGGAGTCCCACCAATGGGCACAAAGGGTACCACGAAGGGATAGACACCGAGTTGGATCAATTGGTAACAGGCATCCAACAATCCTTCCCGAGTATCCCCAAGCCCAGCCAGCAAGTAGGTGCTGACTTGGCCACGCCCAAAGACCGCCACGGCGGCCTTAAAAGCTTTGAGATAAAAGCTCACTGGCACTTGAGCCTTCCCAGGCATGATGCGTGCCCGCACTTCTTCATCCCAGGCTTCCAGATGCATGCCCAGAGAATCCACCCCGGCTTCATGCAGATGCTTAAACCAGACAAAATCAGCAGGGGGTTCACACTGAGCCTGAATGGCCAATCCTGTGCGCAATTTAATCGCCCGCGCCACCTCCGTCAAAATCGCGGCTCCACGGTCTTCCGTCGGCGGAGTTCCGGTAGTTAATACGACCTGCTCAATGCCATCGAAGCGCTGCGCTGCCTCTGCGACTTCGGCGAGTTGCTCGGGGGTTTTCCTGGCAATGGTCCGATCCCCTTTGAGCGATTCACCAATGGCGCAAAACTGGCATTTGGTACTGCTATTGCCATAACGCACACAGGTCTGCAGGATCGTTGTAGCCAGCACATTATGAGAGTGCAGTTGGGCAATCTTCCAATAGGGAATATCGTCGGCCGTACTCATGGAATAAAAGTGCGGCTGCTTGGGGAAAATGATGGGACCTTCTAGCTCGCCATCACGATAAAGCATGGCACGCCCATCATTACCCGGAACAGTGGCCATAAAGGCAGATTCAACCGCCCCCTTCGTATGAATGGGGACCATGATGGTGGTTCCCATGATGGACACGGCCTTGTGGTCACTGGGACCCGCCCCACCGCGGCGGCTGGAGGCAGTGTCTGCCTCATCCAGCATTTGTAGCCCCTGAGATTGGAGCTCAGACAGCAGCCATTGTTTCCGGCTGACCAATGCGGTCTCTAAGGTGATCATAATTATTTAATTTCGAGTTAGGCCAGAGGGGTTCCTCAGCGGGAGGTGAGCCCATATGAGTGGAGACTTGTGAATGTGCCTCCAGGTTCTGATGCAGGGTGAAGATGTCAGGCCGCGAGTAATGCCCCACGCTGTCCATCATGCGTTTCCTTTTCGTGATGAGGGCAAAATCAAGGTCGGCAATGGCCATGCCCTCCCCCTCTGTGATCGGCGCGCAGAGAGGCACCCCTTCCGGCGAAATGATCGTCGTGTAGCAGCCTCCACGCAGAGCTTTCTGCATTTTAGGATCGCCCGTGATGGAGACAATTTGCTCATCCGTCAGCCAACCCGTGGAGTTAACCACAAAACAACCTGACTCTAGGGCATGATGTTTGATGGTAACCTCGATTTGATCCCGAAAGATGGGGCCTACCATGCTACCAGGAAACTGGGCACAGTGGATCTGCTCATGCTGCGCCATGAGGCTGAACCGAGCCAGTGGATTGTAGTGCTCCCAGCAGGCGAGGGCACCGACGCGCCCGACCTCCGTTTGCACCACCTTTAAGCCTGAACCATCCCCCTGCCCCCAAATCATGCGTTCATGATAAGTCGGTGTGATCTTCCGGCGCTTCAGGGCTAGAGTCCCATCGGCATCAAAGATAAGCTGGGTGTTGTAGAGTGATCCGTGCTCACGCTCGTTCACTCCCACCACGAGTACCATGCCGTGTTTCAGCGCCTGCTGACTGAGCACTTCAGGCACCCATCCTGGGATCTCCACGGCATTTTCATAAAGCCGCAGGTGCTCTTTGCCCGAGCTGACTGGCGGCTCCACGAAACTGAAGTAGGGATAATATGGCACGAATGTCTCTGGAAACACGGCGATCTCCACGCCCTGCTCTGCAGCCTCGGCCACAGCACGGCAAATGCGATCTACCGTGCCTTCGGCACTCGTTAGGTCCGGTGCAATTTGCACCGCTGCTGCTCGAATCGTCGCCATAATGTATCTCTCTAGTGATCAGAGGTTCCAGGAATGAATGATCACAGCCCCTGCACGGCCGTGGATGAGATTGATGTCCAGAACATCCAAGGGATTGATCGGGATGATGCCAGGGATGAAGGCCTTTTCCGTCTGACCATACAAAGCCTGGGTGGAGAAACGGCAGGCGTAAATCTTGCCCCCTTCCGCCATGAACTGAGCCAAACGTTTGTTAACCAAAAGATGGCCTGGAAAAGCTTCATCTCCCAGCGTCGGGAAGCCTTTTTGGAAACCCATTGTGACACCTGGCCCATAAAGCAGGATGGATGTTTCATAGCCTTTACGCAGCAGGCGTGTGGCTACCAATGTGTTGACGAGACCGATGGAGCCTTCATGAGCGACGCCATGAAAGGTAACGAGAGCTTTCTCGCCAGGATTGGCCTTCACATCTTCGAAGACTTTTTCTTCATAGTTAACGAGGATGTCTCCGTCCTTGTGAGCTGGGTGGGTTACTTCAGGCATAATGGTGCTTCGATTAAGTTTGAATAAGGGTGTGTTCACATGCAGCCAGCAGCGGCCAGTGCATGAGTCTTTAACAGCACCGCGAATGCCAGCAGCCGTGCCAACCTCTTCACGGAACACCCAGATTCGTGCCAATCGTTGCATGAATCATTTCTTCAATCGTCACACTTTGTTAGACCTTCAAATTTTGTTAGGAATTTCCCATCCTCTACACAGTCACGCCAAGCCGAGTAATCTTTCCTGAATAGCGAACTCTTGAATCCGCGTCTTAAGCTTCTGCGGCTTTCCTTTCCCCATCCGAAAAGGACTTTCGCCCATTCAGTTTTTGCTCTAAGTGAACACTCTCGGCAAACGTTTCGTAAGCGATGTCCACCCAATCAGCCCCCCCTTTGTGGAAAGATCTCCTGCATGCGGCCCTTGGCTTTTCCATGGTCAGCATCGCTGCTTTTTCGGTTTGGGCCTTTGCGGCCCCGCTTTTTCGCCCCATCGGGGGTGAACCCACCATGTACGCGGCCATCGCGGCTGTGTTTCTAGGGCTATCCGGGCTCCTGCTAGCTCCCTTAGCCGACGGCATGGGGCGGTTTTATAAAGCCTTCCTCCCCGCTTTTCTTCTGTATGCCATCGTGTGGTGCATCGCTTGGTTTGGGCTGAAAGGACGCACGGGCGAGTGGGTGGGCGCTGCAGCCGGATGCTTGGTTTTCACCTTTGTCAGCATGAAAATCCTGGGCAATACACGAGGGTGGCTCCTGGCGGCGCTGGCCCTTTTCATCCTCCATACAGCCGGGTATTTTGCGGGGGACTGGGCCATGTATGATGTCTGGCTGAGTAAAGAAAACCTCAAGGGACTCGCCAAACCTGACAAAGCCCAGGCGGCACTCCTGGGCAAACTGAACTGGGGAATGTTCTACGGACTGGGCTTCGGGGCAGGTATCGGCTGCGTGTTTCACCGGGCGCGGGTTGGGGCTTGAGCCGTGCGAGTTCCTTGCTATGCATGGAGTTTACACCATGGCCCTCGCAAAGATCACCCAAGTTTCCGGCACCGCCGTTCACGTCCCAGGTTCTGACATTGATACGGACCGCATCATCCCTGCCCGCTTCATGAAGTGCGTCACTTTTGACGGACTCGGAGAATTTGCCTTTTACGACGTTCGTTTTGACAAAGACGGCAACCAGACAAGCCATCCGCTGAATGATGATCGCTTCAAAGGAGCTTCCATCCTCCTTTCCGGCACCAACTTTGGCTGCGGCAGTTCCCGTGAACACGCCCCCCAGGCACTCTATCGTTTTGGATTCCGTGCCGTCATTGCCCAGAGCTTTGCAGAAATCTTTTTCGGCAATTGCACCACCCTCGGCATTCCCTGCGTCATCGCTTCAGCCGAAGACATCGCTAAAGTGGCTGCCGCTGTGGAAGTGAACCCTGCTATCCAGGTGACGGTGGATGTGGAAAACAGCCGCGTCATCTACGGTGACGACAGCTTCAGCGTGACCCTTCCTTCCACAGCCCATGAGGCTCTCATCAGTGGCAAATGGGACCCAATCGCCGAACTGTTAGAGGCCAAAGATGCTATCCACGGCCGCATGAACGCCATGGGCTGGGTCTAAAAGCCCCTCAAAAATCAACACTGCCCACCATGAGCAACATTCCCGAGCAACTTCGTTTTCGTGATTCCCATGAGTGGGTGGACCCTACTCAGGAGATTTCACCCGTCGGTATTACCGATCACGCCCAGGCAGAGCTGACTGACGTGGTCTTTGTGGATCTGCCCAAGCTCGGCCCTGTCTCAGCAGGCCAGCAAGTTTGTGTCATCGAGTCCGTCAAAGCCGCGAGTGATATCTACTCCCCCGTCAGTGGAGAGATTGTGGAGGTCAACGAAACCCTCACTAGCGAACCTGGCCTGATCAATACCGACCCCTACGGTGCTGGCTGGATCTTTAAGATCAAGATGGACAGTGCCAATGAAACTTCGGCCCTCATGGATGCAGCGACCTACAAGGCACACCTGGGTTAATTGAAGGTGGGTTAGGATTTCAACACAGTGAGGTCAAGGCGATCTCACTCCCAAAGGTTATACATAGTTAGATCCTCAAAGGAAATACCCTCAGCCA
>JAOZVT010000290.1 GCA_025869455.1 Prosthecobacter sp. | reverse complement strand
CTTCCGATCTAGTAAGAGCCGATGCCCTCGCTGCTGCCATCCGTATCATAGAGATCTGGCAGGCCAAAGAAATGCCCCGTCTCATGACACACCACGCCGATGCGTGTGATGCCCGTGCCGCTGGTGCCCCACAGCGCGGCTTCCGTGTGGTAATCATAGACCTTCACTTTTACCCCGTTGCCGTTGTTATCCGCACTGGTCCAGCGGCCACCGGGCACGGCCCAGAGTGACCACTTGTGAGACCACATCCAGTTTCCCGCGCCTCCGCCCGTCTCCGCTGCATACCCTGAATGGATGAAATCAATGGCATCCACATACCCATCATTGTTCGCATCGAACTGACCGAAATCCACCAGTGCATCCACCAGGGGCAAGGCATCCGCCGCCATCCCCTGACCATTGTTGGGGTAAGGCGAACTCAGGCCACTGGTACCATTGGTATAATAAGCCTCCGTGTGCGGCAGCGTGACCCAGGCCACCACGGTGCTTTGCAGCGTGACCGTGCCGTAAGAGGTCTCCGTGAAGTAGTCCCGCACACTGCCCGTGGGTGCCAGGGTAGGATCTCCGCCCACGGTGTTAAAGATCACGTCATAGTCCTCACGCGAACGCGTTTTCGTATCGTCATGATCACTGAATTTGCACAGCACCACCAGGTTCTTCACGGTGCCGACAGCGGAAACCGCCGCTGGTGCCTCTGCGGCTGTCGCGACCGCTTGTGCCTGCACCTCAGCGGGCGCAGCTAACAAACTATGCGACGCCCGATACGCGGAGACCTTTTGCGCTGAAGGAAAAATGCCCGCCAGCAGCCCCGCCGCCTGCGGATTCACCGACCCCGCTCTCAGGCCTGTCGATGCCAGCCAGCCACCTGCATCCAGATTCGCATACACATACTGCCCGAGATCCACGATCACCGTGAAGCCCGCCTCATCCTCAAACCAGTTCAGCGTCTCATCCCCCTTGATCCTCAAAGTCACCACCGTGCCATCTGGCTGAGTCACCTGCACCGGAAAAGGGCTGGCCGTCATCGCCTGCGTCTGATACCGTCCCAGGGAAAGCAGTAGGAGAAGTGTGAGGGCCAGTGATGAGGTGAATGTTTTGATCATTGATGAAATCCCTATTTTTTCGCCAACCTTATTTTAGCTAATTTCAAATGACCAGACTCTTATGGGGGCATTCTTATCAAAGTTCAGGTCGATAGCGGCAGAATATGACCGAACCATTCATACTTTGCTCAATCATCTCCTCAAATACTGTGTAGGAGATCGAGAAAAAGCAGCGCCGAGCATCGACTCCCACCGCAGCCGAGGGACGAGCGATCTAACCCATCAAGTCGCTAAAAGATGCAGGCAAAATATCAGTCCTCACGCCTGACGGGGAGCGCCGACAAGTCGGCTGGGGAGGAAAGCGGTGACAAGTCCCCGCAGTCC
>JAOZVT010000289.1 GCA_025869455.1 Prosthecobacter sp. | reverse complement strand
CAGCGAACGGTTCATTTTTGGGCGATGATCTATCGAGCAATCGAAAAATGAACACGTCCGCCGCGTATTGATTACGGTAAGATTTTCATGGGTAATGAAGGGTTACGGAAAACCCGCTGATAATCGCAACATTGATCCAAATTTTTCATTCAAAATGCCTACGTTAGCGCATGACCACCAAACATCAGACGATGCTCTGGACGATTCAGTATCTGCGAGGAATCGCCGCATTGATGGTGGCTTTCTTTCACGCAAACGCCATGGCGCAAGAATATTGGGGGGCATCTTGGTTTGAATTCGGAGCCGCAGGGGTCGATATTTTCTTTGTCATTAGCGGCTTCATTATGTGGGTGACTGTTTCTGAAAAAACGACGCCGTCCGTATTTCTTCAAAACCGGTTCATTCGTATCGTACCGCTATACTGGATCATAACCTTTGTCCTATTTGCGGGCTGGTTTGCATTCCGCCAATCATCATCAATTGACGATCTTGCAAAGTCGCTATTTTTCATTCCGTTTTTGTCTGCCCGCACCGGCGAGATACAGCCGCTTCTCGTAGCTGGCTGGACGCTAAATTTTGAAATGTTCTTTTACATCATCTTCGCAACCACGCTTTTCTTCGGCAGCGGCACCCGTATGGTTATTCTTTTCGCCGTCCTGGGCACGCTCGCTTTGGTTGGTATGCTATGGACATTTTCAAATCCAATTCTAAGAACCTACACGAGCGCACTCCTACTTGAGTTCGCCCTCGGTTGCATACTTGCGATAATCTATCAGAACGACATGGTGCCGCGGAAACAAGTAGGCGCCTTTCTGATTGCCATGGGCGTCGGTCTTCTGCTTGTCGCACACACAAACTCAGCGGCCGACCTTTCAGCAACCCGTCTTATTGCATGGGGATTACCGAGCTTCTTAATCGTCGCCGGAGCGGTCTGTTTCGAGCCACTACCTAGCGCTCGAATACCTTCGCTGATTGGCGCTGCATCTTATTCGGTTTATCTAACTCACGGTGCGCTGATCGCCGCCCTGAAGAATATGTTTCTAGCGATTGTTGCGCAGCCGGGACTCCTTGCCACCAGTGGCTTTATTGCCGTGGCACTTGTGGCAAGCGTTGTAACGGGAATTGCAACCTATTTTGCGATAGAGCGTCCGCTGCAGCGCTTCTTCGGAACCCTTGTGCGCACAAGAACGCAAACAAAAGCACCCTTCGTTTCCAGTTAAGCCGTGTTTTATACCCGCGCTTGTTGCAGTTAAGTTACGTGCATTTGCAGCCGATTGGTTCTGGTCGATTCCCTTCGCAGTCTACTTTTGTTGCGGATATTTTGAGGGGTATTTAGCAAAACCGAACTGAAGAAACTTTCATAATTTCAACTTGTTAGTTGCTCAATCCGATACCGGCTAGGCTCGCGGTCTAAACCGGCACTAATTC
>JAOZVT010000288.1 GCA_025869455.1 Prosthecobacter sp. | reverse complement strand
TGAAAGGCCGGGCTAATAAACGTGTGCCACTCTGTGGCACCAGACACAGGCAAGATGCCTGTGCTCCATGCATGGTTATGGGGAACAGCCGTCTCGGCTGTTTAGACACAGGCAAGATGCCTGTGCTCCATGCTAGAGATTCCGCCAGTGCCTATAACACCAGTGCCTGTGGTTAAATCGTATTATTGACCTTTGGGGATAAGATCAAACCCGCACATAGGCACCTACTTCAGGGGTTTATGCTTGCTCATCAAGGGGCTGTCACGACGTAAGCAAAGCGATAAAATGCATTGCTTGTTAGGCTAACAGTCTGGCTGCATGTGCCGTTGGAGTTTGCGGTGACATTGGAGTTCAGTGTTGTCCAGTTGACCAAGTCTGAAGAGATCTGGAATGAATACTGGACTCCTGCGACTGCCAGACAACTGACCGTGGCGCTTTGCCCTGATTTTTGGATCGCTAGGTGAGTCGGTGGAAAGATGATCAGCGTTAGGTTTCCTTCCGCATCAAAGGGATCCGACCATCTGGCATCTGTGTAAACAGCGCTGCCAGTCAGGGTGCTTAAAAAGGCGACCAGATTATCCTTCTGCGTTTGAGTGAGATTCAGGCTCTGCGTTTGATTGTTGGGGCGGCTTAACCTTGCATCCAGATTGGCATTATCACCTGGGATCAAGTTATAGTGATTGATCACATCTGCCAGGGTGGCGAGGCTGCCATCATGCATGAACGCACCATTGGTCTGTCCACCGGGACCCACAAGATCACGAAGTGAAGGCGAGCGTGTATTGGTGAGGTCTGTGCCGCCACCGATCTTGGTGATGACTCCATTATTGCGACTGATGGGATCAATATCGAACTCAGCGCCACGATGACAGCCAGCACAGCCTGCACCTCCTGGTGGTGGGGCAAGGAACAATTGCTTGCCCGCATTTTCTTGAGCTGTGAAATTGGTGAAATTGGCATTGATGTTTGCTGCTGTGGTCAATCCTGCATCAAAACGTGAATCAAAAGATTGGATACTGCGGATGAACTGAGACATCGCTTTCTGCATGCGATCTTCTGTGATGGCGGCATCACCAAAAGTCATGGCAAACAGCACGCGATATTCTTCAATGGCGGCCAGCTTAGTGAGCAGTTCTGAAAAGGCTGGATCACCGTCCGTACCGCTGAAACCCATCTCAGCATGATCTTGAATCGGTCGCGTGGTTTGGTTTTCTAAGGTGGTGGCTCGTTCATCCCAAAAGAACTGTACCTCAGTGGCAAAACGAGCATTGATCAAACGCATGGCATGACGCCCCGTCGTGCCATTGACACCCACACTGGCGGTAGCAGTATCACTAAAAGCGCGAGACTGATGATGGCAAGAGGCGCAGGAGACGGTGTCATTGCGTGACAGACGTTTGTCGTAAAAGAGCACGCGTCCTAAGTAGC
>JAOZVT010000287.1 GCA_025869455.1 Prosthecobacter sp. | reverse complement strand
CACTCCGGCAGAAATGACTACAATGCTCACCGCTGCGCCGAAGTGGATTATTCCGACGTTGGCGTTGAAATCATTTTGCGGCATTCGGACGGAGGAACTTTTCTATCTGAAATGGGAGAACATCCGCTTTGAGCAAGGGATTATCTGGTTGGAAAAAAAGATCACCAAAAAGAAGCAGAGCCGGGCGGTTCCGATTTTACCAAATTTGAAATTGTGGTTGGAGCCGTATCGAGATGAGAAAGGTTCCGTGGCGGAACGTTGGTCGTCACCCCAGTCGATGACCAAGGCGTGGTCGGAGCGAGCCAAGCATGTCGGCGTAAAGTACAAACGCAACGCGATGCGTAATTCGTATATTTCGTACCGTCTTGCCGACACGAAAAAGATTCAGCAAGTCGCCCTCGAATCGGGAAACAGTCCGCAAGTGATTCAGGGGGAATATTGGGAATTGGTGACTGAGGCGGAGGCGCTGGCGTGGTTTTCGATTGTTCCGAAATCGACGTAAACGGCAACGCTCCTGATCTTCCTGCGAATTGACGCCCCACTTCACTGGCAGCGATATTCTCCGATTGACATCCGTCTCGAACCCATACAAATCCAATCAGGCATTGTATTTTGACGTCTGGCAGATGTCGTGAATTGCTGTCTATCTGCTTGGTGCTGCGATTCTGCTGTACCCCCGGTTAAGGGGTATTCAATACATCACATACTCACACTCATCATCGCGGATGATCACCCTATACACCATCCCCCATCTCTTTTAGCGCCACACAATCGCGACAAGAAGAATTGCCAAAACCACCAAACTGCCAATGACCCAACACGTGCTCATGGCAGCCAGTATACCGGACTTCCAACAATCCCGTGGCAGTTATCACCCAGCTCCACGCCACAACCGTTGCGCATGCTAATCCCTTGGGGCTGGGAGCGTACTCCGTCCGCCTATTTCTCATCCCCAAGCAGAAAAAAAACCAAATCAAGCTGCAGGTAACTCCTAACAGCCAAAAACACTATGTTAAACCAGTGCTCTGTACTCTACCGTCAACCGGTAGAGTAATCCCCCAACCGGGGGGGCATTACGGAAATGATGTCTTACGAGGAAATCCGCGCCTTAGTAGAGTAATCCCCCAACCGGGGGGGCATTACGGAAGAGCGGAGCACAGGTTACCGCTTACGGGTTGTAGAGTAATCCCCCAACCGGGGGGGCATTACGGAACGAGTTGATCACCCCACAGGCTGAACTGCAAGTAGGGTAATCCCTTAACACATCACAGCAACCAAAGTTGCAGAAACTGCTAAAAATAAGTAAACTACGCCCCATGAGCATCACCCAAATTCTAGAAGAGCTTCCCAAGCTCAACCCTGCCGATCGACGAGCGGGGAGACTTTTAATTCCGTTAAAACACTGATGAACGGTAAAGTGGTTATAGAGG
>JAOZVT010000286.1 GCA_025869455.1 Prosthecobacter sp. | reverse complement strand
GAATGGTTCGATTGTTGAATACCAGTCTGTAAGGACCAAGCCTGAACCTGAGCAGGTTTTGGCTGCGGAAAAATTATATGCTCAATTGAGAAGCGGGAAGGCCGCGAGGCCGAAATGGGCTGCTAGCTTTTCCGTGAAAATACTCTTGCTCATATGGGGTAGTATTATATCAAGCGCAATGGCTGCCGGCATGCTTACTGATACATCAATAAGCAGCTTATTGTTAGCTACTTTAATGTCAGGAAGCTTAAGCTCTGTTAGTGTTTTGGCTATTCTCTCTCCTCTTGGAAGACTGGTTGAAAGAGCCAGGAATATTTCCAATAACCCATTAAGTCAATCCCTCTACACTGGGCGCACCGATGAGTTTGGCCAAATAGAGTTTGCTTTACGAATGATGCAAGCTGAAACAGGCGCCGTAGTAGGTCGCATAGGTGATGCATCAAATCGGCTTAGCGAACACACCCAAAGCCTACTAAAGGATATTGAGTCAAGCAATGTACTTACAGTTGAGCAGCAGGCAGAGACAGATCAAATAGCAACGGCAGTAAACCAAATGGCGGCAAGCATTCAAGAGGTTGCGAGCAATGCACAGCATGCTGCAGATGCGGCCGGAAGAGCAGACACTGAGACGGCATCTGGCCAGCGTCTGGTAGCCCACACAAGCCAGTCAATCATTGCCCTTGAAGGTGAAATTAGGCAAGCCGCTCAGGTTATTCATGAGCTTGAAGGTCAAAGTAACGAGATATCAAAAGTTCTTGACGTTATACGAGGGATCGCCGAGCAAACGAATTTGTTGGCACTCAACGCAGCAATTGAGGCCGCGCGTGCTGGTGAGCAGGGGCGTGGTTTTGCTGTTGTCGCCGATGAGGTTCGCAGTCTTGCTGCTCGCACCCAGCAATCGACAACGGATATTCAAAGCATGATCAGCGCTCTACAAGAGCGAGCGCAATCCGCTGTTACAGTCATGGAGCAAAGTAGTCGGCAAGCGCACACGAGTGTAGCTCACGCAGAGGAAGCAGCTACAGCTCTTGATGGAATTGGCCAACGTGTTAACAAAATTACCGACATGAACGCGCAAATAGCGACTGCGGTCGAGCAGCAGGGAGCAGTAAGTGAAGACATCAACCGTAGTATTAACAATATACGCGATGCTGCTGATACCAATGTACAGACCGGGCAGAATAATTTGCAAAGTGCGAAATCTGTCGCTCAGTTAACTAGCGCTCTGAGCGAACTGGCAAAACAGTTTTGGGAAAACAAAGAGCTGTCACGAGAACACCGTTAGCTTAGCGTACGATTTTTTCCGAATTCTGCGGTTCCCCCGCTTAGAACGAGGAGATGAAGGGGATAGAAGGCGTACATCCAGCGGCCCACCGGCCGCAC
>JAOZVT010000285.1 GCA_025869455.1 Prosthecobacter sp. | reverse complement strand
AAGCCGCAGCTAGTTCCTTCCTTGAATGCTGATTTTGGTCAGGCCCTTCAGGGCGGAGTCGTGCTGGAAGGTAAGGAAGAATATCGAACCTTCCCAGTCAGCATCGAGTGTCGTGTCAAATTAGACAGCGCCAAGCGGTTCAATATTTTGGTCGCCTCAGATCCCAAAGCATCATCAGATCATTGGGAAGTTTATAGCTACGCAGATAGCGGCTTTTTCAGTGTCTATCTGCCCGGCAGAGGCGGAGAAATAAAGACGAACGTGAATATCTGCGACGGCAAGTGGCATGACCTTGTCGCTAGTTTGGAGAACGAGATGGTTCGGCTTTATGTGGATGGCAAATTGGTGCTCGAAAAAACACCACAGCCTCATACCAAAGGCAAATCGATCCCCAGCGGCTTAGCCTTTGGGCAGCTTGTCGAAGGTGGCGTCGGCTGCGATGGCATCCTGGATGACATACGCATCTCCCGTGGCCCCATGAAACCTCGCAAGGGCGATCTTCCACGTCAACGAATGGATAATACGTTAGGCCTTTGGAATTGCGATGACCTGGAAACCCTAAAACCAGGCTCCTCGAACATTCCAGATCCCGTGACCTTCACCCCAGAACGTAAGCCTTTGCGTGAAGAAGAATACACACACTGGACAGCCGATGTGAATCGTGAACGCGTCTTTGATTACTATGGCAAACAAGCCGTGCAGTTCATGGGCAAAACCTTACCTCCATTGCTGCCAAGTTTCCCAGGCTTGGATGGCGGGCAACAAGGCCATTGGGGAAATCAGAACGATGCCGTCACGTGGAAGGATGGCCGCTTTGCCGCAGCGGATCTCGGGACGGTTTTCAGCTCAGTATTCAAAGGTAAAAGTCTAACCATCAATAAAGCCGTGTGTGTGCGGATCGGTGATGCAGGTGAGATGGCTGCATGTTTTGATCCTGAAACTTTCTCCTTCCCACTGGTATGGAAGGACGGATTCATCAAGCTTTCGGATTCACGCCACGGCTTCATGGGCGGCGGCACGATAGCTGGTGAGGTAGTGCAAAAAAACAACCCTTCACCACACGCTCAAGCCACTCACTACCACGGCTTCTATCGTCACGGAAAGCGTGTCATCTTCAGCTACGCGGAAGCTGGAAAAGACATCCTAGATAGCGCTTGGGTAGAGGGCGGAAAGTTTGTTCGTGAACGACATGGCGCAGCCGTGCATCCGCTCAAAGATCTCACCAAAGGTGGCCCTGCTCAGTGGCCGCAGTGGATCAAAACTCAAGGCGTTTTAGGTCAAGGCGAACCCTTTGCCACGGACACCATAACGATCCCCTTTGAGAACCCCTACGGCACCCTCTTCTTCATCAGTGGTCATGATTTCTTTAGCGATGGAACGGCAGCCATCAGCACCATGACGGGCGAAGTCTGGCTCGTGCGTGGCCTGGATGAAAAG
>JAOZVT010000284.1:3325-14409 GCA_025869455.1 Prosthecobacter sp. | reverse complement strand
TAAAGTGGGTATGAACGGCGGCATCCTTGCTCGCATGGATGAAAAGGGCGACTATCGCGGTTGGGACCTCTATCAAAATGATCGCAATTATTCAGTCCACATCATCAACAAGTGGCCAGAAGATGCACTCAAAGTTAGCACCAAGAAGCCCAGCATCCGCCCTGGGGTTTGGCAGCATGTTTTTGTTACCTATGACGGCAAGGGTAAAGCCCAAGGGGTCAAAATTTACATTGATGGCGTCGCTCAAGATCTCAAGATTGAAGCCAATGCTCTGAAAGGGACGATCAAGACCACCACACCGACTCGCATCGGTCAGCGCAGCAATGTGCAGGTCTTTCATGAAGGCTCCGTGCAGGATGTCCGCATTTATGATCGCCAACTGGCAGCCGCTGAGATCATGACCATCTCCAAAGTCGGCCCGCTTCAACTCATGCTGGCAGCCACAAAACGTGGCCCCAAACAAAAGGAAGCTTTGTTTGAGCACTACCTCGTCACTCGCCATGCAGGGTATCAAGCGTCTAACAAGGAGTCCAATAAGCTGGTCGCTGAACAGACAACCATCAAAGCCCGCAGCCCGCTGACACACATCCAGGAAGAAAAGATGGATACGCAGCCGATGGCCAATATCCTCATGCGTGGCCAATATGATCAAGTCGGAGAAGCAGTTGAAGCGGCCACACCTGTCGCCCTCGGCAGTCTCCCAAAAGGTGCTCCCAAAAACCGCCTCGGGCTCGCTCAATGGTTGGTGGATGCAAACAATCCGCTCACCGCACGCGTCACCGTCAATCGCATGTGGCAGGAATTGTTTGGCCGTGGCCTCGTCGTCACCAGTGAAGATTTTGGCATCATGGGTTCTCCTCCCACGCATCCCGAATTGCTCGACTGGCTCGCCGTTGAGTTCCGTGAGAGTGGTTGGGACGTGAAGCGCTTTTACAAGATGCTCGTCACTTCCGCCGCTTATCGTCAGGCAGCGATCCTTACTCCCGAGAAGATCGATAAAGATCGCGACAATGCCTACCTGAGCCGTGGCCCACGTTTCCGCATGGATGCAGAGATGATCCGTGACTATGCACTCGCCTCCAGTGGCACTCTTTCACCTAAAATGGGAGGTCCAGGCACGCTGCCTTATCAGCCTGAAAACGTCTGGGAAGTGGTCGGCATGGGCACGGAGAAATACGTGCAGGATCAAGGCGAAAATCTCTATCGACGCACCCTCTACAACTTCTGGAAACGTACCGCCCCACCTGCAAACATGGATGTCTTCAATGCACCTTCACGTGAGGTCAGTTGCGTGCGTCGTGATCGTACCAATACACCGCTTCAGGCACTGGTCGTCATGAATGATCCTCAGTTTGTCGAAGCTGCTCGCAATCTCGCTCAGCGAGTCATGAAAAGTCAGGGAGATGATACGCAGAAGATGGGACAACTGTCTGAGCGTCTGCTTTGCCGTCCTTTCAAGCCCCAGGAATTAACCATCCTTCAGGCTAGCCTCAATGACCTTCGCGATCATTATCAAACTCACGCTGAAGACGCCAAAGCGCTCATTGGCGTTGGCGAAACGAAGCCCGATGAAAAACTAGCGCCTTCAGATCTCGCTGCCTGGACCATGGTTTGCAGCCAAGTGCTGAACTTGGATGAAGTCCTCAATAAGTAATCCTTCGGCAACCCCTCCCTCATTGATCATGTCTATCCTCAACGAATGGAACACTTTTCAGACTCGCCGTCAGTTTTTCTCTCAAGGAAAAAATGCTCTCGGCGCTGCGGCTCTATCCTCTTTGTTAGGTGAAGCCATGACTGGCTCTGCACGTGCAGGGCAGGGGGACGTGGCCCCACACTTTGCCCCAAAGGCCAAGCGGGTCATTTACCTGCACATGGTCGGCGGGCCTTCCCAGATGGACTTGTTTGATTACAAGCCCGTGATGAAAGACTGGTATGATAAGGATCTACCCGCGAGCATTCGCAACGGTCAACGTCTGACCACCATGACCAGTGGGCAGTCACGTTTCCCCATCGCTCCATCCAAGTTTAACTTCGCCCAATACGGCAAGTGCGGCATGTGGATGAACTCTGATTTGCTGCCGCACCTGTCGAAAAATGCCGATGACATCTGCTGGATGCGTTCGCTTCACACAGAGGCGATCAATCATGAGCCTGCCATCTGCGCCATGCAGACAGGGAACCAGATCACCGGGCGTCCGTGCCTAGGCGCTTGGGCATCCTACGGCCTGGGTTCGGTCAATTCTAACCTACCTAATTTCGTCGTTCTCATCGCCACCCCGACCAATCGCGAACAAGAGCAGGCCATCTCTTCACGCCTCTGGTCCAGCGGCTATCTGCCGGGTGAACACGCAGGCGTCTCTTTCCGCAGCAAAGGAGATCCGATTCTCTTCATCAACAACCCTCCTGGTGTCTCCAGCAGCGTTAGAAAACGCACCATCGAAGGCCTCAATGCCCTCAATGAACTCAACTATCAGCAAGTGGGAGATCCAGAAACTCACACGCGCATTCAGCAGTACGAAATGGCTTTCCGCATGCAGGCCAGCGTCCCTGAATTAACCGATCTCTCCAAAGAACCGGATCATATCTTCAAGATGTATGGTGATGAGGCGAAGAAGCCTGGCACCTTTGCCAATAGTGTTTTGATGGCCCGCCGTCTGGCTGAGCGTGGTGTCCGCTTCACACAAATTTATCTGAACAATTGGGATCATCACAGCAATGTTGGTGGTCGTATGCCCAGCCAGTGCAAGGACATTGACCAGCCCTGCCACGCCCTCATTGAGGATTTAAAACAGCGCGGCATGTTTGAAGATACCCTCATCATCTGGGGCGGTGAATTTGGACGCACCATTTACAGCCAGGGCGGCCTGAGCAAAGAAAACTACGGACGCGACCACCACCCACGCTGCTTCACCATGTGGATGGCGGGTGGCGGAGCCAAAGGCGGCACCATTTATGGCGAAACGGACGAGTTTAGTTACAACATCGTCAAAGACCCTCTGCACATCCGCGACTTCCACGCCACCGTATTGAATCTCCTCGGTTACAATAGCGACCGCTTTACTTACAAGTTCCAGGGGCTTGATCAAAAACTCACCGGGGTGGAAGCAGCGAAGGTGGTGAAAGAACTGATCTCATAAATTTCACATCGACCAACGGATCACGCATCCTTTGAATTTTCCGATGCAATAACTCGGAGACTGCCTCGTTCACAACGGCAGTATGATGAGGTTTGTCTTTCTTTTGGTGTGTGGACTCGCGGCGCATGGGGTGCAGGCGGCGGGACCGAATTTTGTGTGGATCATTGCCGACGACATGTCACCCGACATTGCTGCCTACGGAACTGCGGGGGTGAAGACGCCGAACCTTGACCGCTTAGCTGCCGAAGGGAAACACTACACCCGCGCCTATGCTTCTGCACCCGTATGCAGTGCATCCCGTTCTGCCTTCATTCTAGGCTGTTATCAGACCACCACCGGCTTGCAGGCGCATGATGTGGAGAATCCCCAGCCTTTGCCTGCCCCTTATCGACATTTGCCAGGGCTTTTGCAGGACGCGGGTTGGTACGTGACCAATGCTGTCGCTCCTGGGAGCACCAAAAAGAAACCCAAGACGCATTACAACTTCGCCCATGATCCTGCGACCATGTTCAATGGCAACGACTGGACCCAACGGAAGCCTGGACAGCCTTTCTTTGCCCAATTCCAAATCTCAGAACCGCATCGCCCATTTCCGATCCCTGAAACCTATGATGAAGAGGCGATCCGCCAGATCCATCTCCCCCCGAACTACCCAGACCATCCTCTGACGCGTCGGGACTGGTATGCTTATCAACGCAGCGTGGAAGTGGTGGATCAGCGCGTCGGTGCCATTCTGGATCAACTGGAAAAAGAAGGTGTGCTTCAGGACACCATCGTCATGTTCTTCGCCGACCATGGACGCCCCATGCCTTGGGGGAAACAATGGCTGAGTGTGGAGGGCCTGCAGGTGCCCTTGCTCATTCGTGGCCCTGGTGTAGCCAAAGCCAGTGTTGAAGAGCGATTGGTAAGTTTGATTGATTTAGCTCCCTCCATGCTAGCCATGGCGGACTTAGCCATTCCTGAATGGATGCAAGGGCGCTCCATCTTGAAAGGCACTTTTCCTGAGCGCAGTCTCATTTTTGCCGCGCGTGATCGCTGTGGCGATGCGGAAGACCGCATCCGTGCCGTCATCACGCCGGATCAATTGCTGGTAAAAAACTTCCATCCCGAGCTACCCTACCTCAACTGGTCTGGCTACAAGGAAGCGAGTTATCCAGGCATGCCGCTACTGCGGGAGCTCAAGAAAATCGGAGCCCTGTCTCCGATGCAAGATCGCTACACCAAGGCAACTCGTGACCCCATTGAGCTTTACGATCTGGATTCTGATCCCACGGGCCTCGTCAACCTCGCCAACGATCCCCAGCAAAAAGATCGGGTGACCAGTCTGACGGCCGATCTGGATGCCTGGATCAATACGAGTGGGGATAAAGGAGCCCTCCCTGATCCACCGACAGAACCCACCTTGGAACAAATCAAAAAGGACAAAAAGCAGGACTACCTGAACGCCTGGAAAAAGCGTGGCTTCAAACAAGAGCCGACCGATGCCCAGCGACTCTCCTGGTGGATGAACGCTTACAGTCTGCCCGAGCATGAAGCGCTGAACTAGACCTAGCTCGACAAACCTCAAGCTGCCAGCTAGCATAGCCAATGCGGCTCATTTCAGGCAGTGCCGGGGGCATTCCCCTGGAAGTTCCCAAGAACGTCACCCGTCCCACACAGGATCGGGTGAAACAGGCTATTTTTAACATGCTGGGCGAACTCGTGGACGGTGCCCGCGTGCTCGATGTCTTCGCCGGTTCCGGTGCTTTGGGCTTAGAATGCCTGAGCCGAGGAGCCGCCAGCGCCCTCATGATCGAACAAGATCGCGGTGCCTGTGAGACCATTCGCAAAAACATCACCAAATCCCGTCTTGAAGGCAGCTCAGTCCGCCAGGGAGATGTGTTTAAAGTCCTGCCTCAGTTGGCCGAACAAGGTGGCGGTACTTTTGATCTGGTCTTTGCGGATCCTCCCTATACCCACAAACCGGGAGAGGAAGATCTCAGTTTAAAACTGGCTCTTGAACCTAGCCTTCACAGTTTAATCGCTCCTGGCGGCAGTGTCATTTTGGAGTGTCGGGCTGGACGCAATTCTCCTTCCGAGTGGGGGCCTTGGGAAATCCTGCGAGACCGTGAATATGGCAGCACCCGCATTCTCTGGTTGAGAAAGCGCTAGCACCCGCGCCGGGTGGTGGCATGGAATCCGTCCCTGATTCATGCCTTTGCTCACCAGGGGATTGTCTTTCTGCATGTCCAAATTTTTCAGTCTCTTCATCTACAATCTGCTCCTCCCCGTGGGGCTGATCCTTATGCTCCCGGGAGCCATCCGGAAAATGCGTCAGCGCGGAGGCCACTGGCGGGATCTGGTGCAAAGGTTGGGTTTTTTATCCCAAACTCAACAGGCCTCCATCGCCGCCCTACCCACAGGGAAAAATCGCCTATGGATTCATGCGGTCAGCGTGGGAGAGGTCGGCATCGCCACCAAGCTGATCACTCGTCTGCTCAAGGATCGCCCAGAGTCCGGCATCATTCTCACCACGACCACGCCCACCGGTCATGCTTTAGCCACCGAATTCGCGGCCAAGCAATCTGAGCGCGTTGTCGTTCTTTATTCCCCCCTGGATCTGCCGGGAGTCGGAGCGCGATTGCTGAGCGAACTAGCCCCCTCTCAGATTGTTTTGGTGGAGGCGGAGGTCTGGCCCAATCTCGTATCTGCTGCCGTTCGCGCAAACATCCCCGTGTCTTTGGTCAATGCACGTCTTTCACCACGCTCCGAGCGTCGATTCCAGAAGCTCGGCTTTCTTATCAAACCCATCTTTGGCATGCTTCATCAAGTGCTCGTTCAAGAGCCTGAAGATGTAAATCGTTGGACAGGTTTAGGGGTGACTGCGCAGCGTGTTCATCATACCGGCAGCATCAAATTTGATCCTCAAGGAGCAGCCGCAGATCCGGCTCAAGTTCAGACCCTACGAACTGTTTTAGACAAGATAGGTGTCTCGGCGGATCAGCCTTCTTTGTTGCTCGCTAGCACCCATCCTGGTGAAGAATTGCTATTAGCGCAGATGACACAGCGGCTGCGCGTTCGTCATCCGAACCTAGTGCTTCTCATCGTCCCGCGTCACGTCGAGCGCGCTGCCACCTTGCTCGAAGAGCTTTCCAGCCTGGGCTTACAAGTTCAGCAGCGCAGTCAGGTGAATGCTCCCACGCTGAATTTGCTCATTGATACCACCGGGGAACTCCGTGCCTGGCAGGAGTTAGCCACCGCCGTCGTTGTCGGAAAGAGTTTCCTAGCCATTGGTGGGCAAAATCCCGCCGAAGCCGTGATGGCAAGGAAGCCCGTTCTCTTTGGCCCTCACATGGAAAACTTCCAGGCCTTGATTGAACTGCTGCTGGCACAAAAAGGAGCCATTCAGGTCACGGACGTTACCGTTTTGGAACAAGCCTTGGATGAGCTGCTAGCCAATCCAGGCAAGTGCCAACAATTGGGAGAACAGGGTCATGCCGCCCTCAGTCAACACGAAGGCGCCACCGCCAAGACCGTCACCCGATTGCTGTCTTAATCCTAAGTACTCCAGAGCTTTAGCTCGCAAAAAACTCCGCCCCTTCATTCGACCCGCCATTTCATCACCTGGGCACAAAAATAGTCGTATCAAAGCTAGTTTAAACCAAGCGCAGCCGCTTCCTCAGCAGCCACTCGGCCGTCAGCAGGACAATCACCACGCCAAACCACCACCAGCTAGACCATAAGATAGTCTCACTCACCGTGGTCTGTTTCCGATCAATGGATTGAAGCAGATTGGGCAGTTCCGTAGCAGCCTGTTCTTCCCGCAGAAAACGTCCGCCCGATGCCGTCGCCATGGCTTCTAGCAAAGGCCGATTCATCGTCAGGGTCGCCCATTCAGGATTGCCCGCATCGGCGACTCGGAGGGAGAGTCGCAGATCACTGCGCATGGCCGAAGGACTTTCTGCCACGGCAATTTCATAAGAGCCCACTTTCAGCGGTGGCGTCAGCGCACGGTAGATACCGAAATGAGTTGGATCAGGCTCCAATTGCAACGTGGCAATCTCCTTGCCATCCAACAGAAGGAACGCACGAGGCTCGGCATCACTGATGAGATCACCCGCCGCATTGCGCACGCGAACACGGATTTCAGATGGCTCTCCCGGCGTGTAGCGCAGGTGATCCGTGCCGATCGAAAGCTTCTTGTCTTCAGCCTGAAAGGGAGGGGCCGCGATCCAAGCCGCAAGCTGCATCCACAGCCGCTGATGATACAAATCCCCCACCTGATAACGCCAGCGCCAGAGATCATCCGTTCCCAGGTACAGCACGGCCCCAGCACCCGCAGGTCGGAAAATGGCCGCAGGTTTGTCATCCTTGCTGTTAGGTGGAGTGGATTTATCGGAATGGAAATAGGCCAAAGTGGTGGCTCCAGGCAGAGCCTGTACACTCGCGGCCCAGCGCATGTCTGGCAGCGTCGGCCACAGCGCGGTATTGGCACTCGGACTGTCACTCAGACGCAGGGCTGAAGCTCGTTCGCCATCACTGCTGAGCGACCAACTGATGGGCCTCCCCGCCGTTCCGCTAGGCGGAGTCCAGGTGACCGGCAGCAAAGCCGCCGTTTTCCCTTCAGCCCACTTTTTCAGGTGGCCACGCACACCATCAATGAGGATCAATCCGCCCCCGCGTTTCTCGACGAACTCCATCAGCCAATCGAGTTGTTGTTCACTAAATCTGGAGGGCAACACATCGCCCAGCATGACAAGGTCATAGCTCAAAAGATCCTCGCGGGTCTTCGGGAACTCTTTCTGAAGAGCTCCATTTTCAGGCCGGTCGTTATAGTCATCAAAGACCAACTTAGCTTCCCAGCGGTCATCACGATCAAAGTGACTGTGGATGTAACGCGTCTCCCATCGCGGGCGACCATCCATGATGAGGGCCTTGCGTTTTTTGGTCAGCAAATGCAGGGCTATTTCACGGCTGTTGTTAGACCGCGTTCTTTCAATGTTGGAGCGTTCACCTTGGGCGCCTACCTGCACATTGAGAAGGCGCAGGGTCTTGTCTCGTTCAGCAGCGGGTGCCTCTGGCAACTGCTTAACTGGAAAGGCAAAATCAAAGCGCCGTTCACCTTTGCCATCGCCCGTGAAGTTTTGCTCCCACATCGTTTTACCACCACTGATGATCCTGACCTGCGCAGGAGTACCAGAGGGCAGGGAATCGCTGATCAAGATACGACCTTGCAGATTCTCTTCTGTAAACACTGACTCAGCCGTCAGCACATTCAGCACGCTCAGGTCAGGCGGCGGCACTTCGGTGCCAAATCCCACCGTGAAAATAGGCGTATTAGCCTCCCTCATGGCGGCCGCAAATTCTTCAGGAGAACCCGGTCCATTGTGCTGACCATCGGTCAAGACAACCAAGGCCGTCCCTGGCGTCACCGGACCCAGCGCATCTCGCAGCGTACTATCCAGATTGGTGATGGGTGCATCGGCTTGGATGTCAAAGCTGACAGGCATCTCCCCTGAAGTGTCCTTGCCGTGTTGCCGATACCACCAGAGCCGCTGTGTCTGCTGCCCCCGCAATAGCACTAGCTCCACGTCCTGCGTTTCCGTCAGTTTTTTTAGCAATGGGGTGTTGCCTGCCAGCAGCATCTTTTCTGCACGGGTCAGTCTCGCCGTCGTATTGGCAGGAGCCGCGCCAGGATCACTGGAAATAGACTCATCTTCCAGTTTCATGCTGGCGGAAGTATCTACCGCCAAGATCACCCGTCCCAGTTGTCGCTGCGTCGTTTCCTTCCTCAGCACAGGCCCAGACAGGGCCAATACGAGAATGAAGACCGCCAGGGAACGCAAGGCCGCAGGCACCCACGCCAAAGGACTGCCGAGTAATTTCACCTCCCGCCGATATAAAAACCACATGGCAGCGGCCAAACCGAAGGCCAGCGCCCAAATCGCCAGGGCAGGGTAGTCTCCGGTAAAACGGAGGGTGGTTTCGGTGGTTGGATTCACAGTGACGATAAAGAAAACGCAGATTGGCAGGCCCAAAGCGGAGGCAGACAGTCCTGTCCACACTCCCTCGACGGTCCATTAAACCCACAAACACAAAAGGGCATCAAAGAACAGTCTGAGAACCTCAAACCTAACGAGAAAAATACGGGTATCTTTTGTCTTAGCGATTTCAAACCGCTATTCCCCGGCGCTTCTTCTCCATTTTGTCGCACTCCCCACCGCACCTCTGGGTTGCACAGTGCCCATTCCAGGCCCATCATCGCGGCCCCTTTGGCTATTCGCCATTCCATTTCCCATGCTCGCACAACTCGACTCCCTCAAAACCGAAGCCCTCGCTGCGCTCGACACCCTGTCCGATGAAGCCGCGCTGGAGGCCTTCCGCATTGATTACCTGGGCAAAAAGGGCAAACTCACTGCCCTCAGCGCTGGCATGCGCGATGTCGCCCCGGACCTCAAAAAAGAAGTAGGTGCCAAATTAAACGAAGTCCGCGAGGCCATCTCTGGCGGTCTGACCTCCCGTCAAGAAGCCCTCCAAGCCGCTAAAGATGCCGCTTCCGTTCTTGGCATTGACCTCAGTCTGCCCGGTCGCCCAGGAGTGGGCACAGGCACATTGCACCCCCTCACTCAGATTCGCGATCTCGCCGTACGCACCCTTCGTCGCATCGGTTTCACCCTAGCAGACGGCCCGGAAATCGAAACCGAATGGCATTGCTTTGATGCCCTAAACACGCCAGCAGATCACCCCGCGCGCAATGAGAGTGATACTTTTTACCTCCCAGACGGTCGCCTGCTGCGCACTCACACTTCCAGCGTGCAGATTCGCACCATGGAAATCGTGAAGGCTCTTCCAGTCCGCATCATCGCCCCAGGCGCTGCTTATCGTCGGGATGAAATCGACGCCACCCACCTCAGTGTCTTCAACCAGATCGAAGCCCTCTACGTGGACAAGGATGTCAGTCTGGCAGATCTCAAAGGTACCCTGGAATTCTTCTTCTGTGAAGTCTTCGGTCCCAAGACCGTCGTACGTTTCCGCCCGCACTTCTTCCCGTTCACCGAACCAAGTTTCGAGATCGACGTGAAGCTGGAAGCCAAGGGCAAAGAAGCCCGCTGGATCGAAATCGCCGGTTGCGGCATGGTGGACCCCGCCGTCTTCGCGGAAGTCAGCAAGAAACGCGGAGACGATCTCTTCGACCCTGAAAAGGTAACTGGCTTTGCCTTCGGCATGGGCCTGGATCGCCTCGCCATGATCCTCCACGGCATCTCAGACATCCGCCACCTCATCGAAAACGACGCCCGTTTCCTGAAACAGTTTTAGACAGGATGGCAGGATTTTCAGGATTCACAGGAAAGTGATCATTAATTGGACATGGAAGAGATTACTCACCGCATCATTGGCATGGCGATGGAGATCCATCGCACCATGGGGTGCGGCTATCTTGAGTCCGTCTATCACAATGCTATGGTCGTGGAACTCTCCTCGGCTGGCATTCCTTTTGAATCCAAAAAGAAGCTCGATGTCTTCTACAAAGATGTCCTCGTTGGACAGTTCGAGGCAGATCTTGTCATCATCGTGAATAAGATGCTCATCATAGAACTCAAAGCTGTCGAACGCCTGCTCAAAGTTCACGAAACCCAACTCGTCAACTATCTCACTGCCACAGGCATCGAAGATGGTCTCCTGCTCAATTTCGGAGGCACCAGCCTGGAAATAAAACGAAAGTTCAAAACCTACCGTCCATCCCTCACCAAAGGCCCCGCGCTTCGGCCCCGCGAAACCCCCATCCTTTAAATCACTCCCGCGACTGCGAATCCAGCAATCCTGTCTAAAAACCATCTTCAAGCGCCCACGCAGACAACCCAAAAAGCGTCCTGTAAATCCTGCGAATCCTGTAATCCTGTCTAAATTTTCCCGCCTACCATGCAAGTTTCCCTCTCCTGGCTCAGCACCCATCTTGACCTCAGTTCT
>JAOZVT010000284.1:0-3315 GCA_025869455.1 Prosthecobacter sp. | reverse complement strand
TTACTCCACGGATCAGCTTTCAGACCTTCTGACCTTTGCGGGGATTGAGGTGGAAGGCATTGAGGAAAAAGGGATTTCTTCAGACAAGGTGGTGGTCGCACAGATTGATTCTTTTGTGCAGCATCCCAATGCAGACAAACTCAGCGTCTGTCAGGTGAATGACGGCTCCGGCACGCCTAGACAGATCGTCTGCGGAGCCAAGAACTTCAAAGCTGGGGACAAGGTTCCTTTGGCGCTTCCAGGTGCGGTACTTCCAGGTGGGTTCACCATCAAGGAAGGCAAACTGCGGGATGTCGTTTCCAACGGCATGATGTGCAGCGGTAAGGAAATCGGTCTGGGTGAAGACACCGGGGGCTTGATGATTCTTGACCCCTCCATGCCGGTGGGAAAGCCGCTCAAAGAAATCATCGCTTCGGACACGGTTTTCGATCTCGAAATCACACCTAACCGTTCAGATCTCCTCAGCCACCTCGGTTTGGCTCGTGAATTAGCTGCTCTGACGGGACTCCCTCTCAAAGGTGCACGTGATCATAACGCAACCACTTCAAAAACTCGCGTAGCTAAAGAAAGCGAAGTCGCCCTTCAAGCAACGGATGGTTGCCCATACTACACCGCACGCATCATCAAAGGCATCAAAGTAGCCTCCAGCCCAGATTGGCTCAAAGCTCGTCTCGAAGCCGTGGGTCTGCGTCCCATCAACAACATCGTGGACATCACCAACTATGTCCTCATGGAAATGGGCCAGCCGCTTCACGCGTTTGATCTGGATAAACTCCAGGGCGGCATCGTCGTCCGTCGTGCAGAGGAAGGTGAAAAGATCTTAGCGCTCGACGGCACAGAGCCAACACTTCTTCCCGAAGACCTTGTCATTGCAGATAGCCAGCGTCCGGTGGCCATCGCGGGTGTCATGGGCGGAGAAGAAACGGGAGTCACGGATGGCACGGTCAACATGCTACTGGAGAGTGCCTACTTCACCCCTTCAGGCATTCGCCGCACCTCCCGCCGCCTAGGCATTCATTCAGACTCCAGCTATCGTTTCGAGCGTGGTTCTGACCCGCATCAGGTTCAGGGCGCATCCGATCTCGCCGTGGAACTCATCACAGAAATCGCAGGCGGTCAGGTGGAAGAAACCCTCGCTGTCGCAGGTGCTGCACCGGTGTTGGTTCAAGAGGTGACGCTTGATGAAGGTCGCGCTCATCGCTTGTTAGGCATCCCAGACCTAAAGACCGAAGAAGCTCACTCCATCCTGACCAAACTCGGCCTAACAAAAACAGGTGGTGATGCTGCCTACACCACCTGGACCATCCCAAGCTATCGCCTGGATCTTGTCCGCAGCGTGGACTTGGTGGAAGAAGTCGCTCGAGTGGTCGGTCTGGATCGTGTACCTTCACGCTTCACCGCCGTCATGGCCAGTGGCGATGCCACGGACCGCCAATATGATCATGTCATGTTGCTGCGTCAGGCTTTGGCCAATCGTGGTTTCAATGAAGCGCAGACTTTGCGCCTGATTTCGACCGCACAGATCAGTGATAGCCTTGGCAATGCCAATCCTGCTGCCTCCAGTGTCGCATTGAAGAATCCCTTGAGCGAAGACCTCACCACGCTGCGCCCTAGCCTCATCCCAGGCTTGCTAGCTACGGCCGAGCTGAACATCCGCCAAGGTGCCCAGCGTCTGCGCTTCTTTGAATCTGGACGCATCTTCCTCAAGATGCCGAATGGGCAAACACGCGAAGAAGACCGCCTCGCCATCCTTTTAAGCGGCCCCGTTGCGACGAGTACTTGGCACGCACGCGAGCCACAGGCTTCGGATATTTTTGACCTGCGTGGCCTTATCGAGTCACTGCCCGGCGTCACCTCACTGGACGTCAAACCTCTGACAGATAACAGCACCTATCTCCTGCATCACGAACTCAAGGTCGGCAATCGCGTGCTAGGCTGGATTGCCCAAGTCCATCCTGCTCGTGCCCGCCAATTGGATGCACGTCATCCCGTGTATGTGGCTGAATTACTCCTCAGCGCACTCCGCCAGGGAAGTTCTGGCCCTGCCAAGTTTGAGGATCTGCCACGCTATCCTTCCATCACTCGCGACGTCGCCTTTGAATTGCCTGCGGACCTGCCTAACACCAAGGTCAGTACCTTCTTCAATGGCGTCAAAGAAGCCCTGCTCATCAAAGCGGATCTCTTTGATGTCTTCGTGGACCCCACGGGCACCAAACTCCCCGCTGATCGCAAATCCGTCGCCTGGACCCTCACGTATCGCTCCTCAGATAAAACTCTGGAGACCGCTGAAGTGGATGCCACCCATGCACGAGTGCTTGCCGCCTTGGAAAAAGCACTTCCCGCAATGATCCGTCGGTAATAAATTGGTTTTCGAGAAAAGAGCGTCCGCTTGAAAAGGCGGACGCAGCGGGATGTATGGGCTGCATTAACACCAGTTGCTATCTTGATGATAACAGCTAAGCGAAAAACGCAGCCACGATAGCCGTGATCAATCGCGGAATTCGGGCTGAATGACTGGTTGCGACTACTTCTGCTAAAAGAAAATCATGAAGGCGATGAATATAGCCAAGGTGGCGGTGACTAACACAGCACCTGCGGCAACATCCTTGGCGCGTCTGATGTGTTCATCCTTTTCCTTGGTGATGCGGTCACACATCACTTCCAAAGTAGTGTTGAATAGCTCCGCCATCCAAACCAAACTGGTACAAATGGCTAAGCAACACCATTTCCAGGCCGCTAGGTTTGTTATCAAACCAAGGGTAATGACGAGCAGCGTAGCAGCTAGGTGAATCTGTAGATTTCTCTGGGTACGCAACGCCCAGGCAATGCCATTAAAAGCATGGCAAAAACCTTGGGCGACTTTCAGCGACCAATGAAACATGAGTCTAAGACCCGGCTGGCAGCTCGAGATTGGGGCTTGTTTGTGCTGGGGCTGATTGATTGACGAGTTGGCGCAATTCTTTTACCCACTTAGGTGCATCTGCGTGGCCTGGATTTTCTTTGATCAATTTCAGCATGTCCGCCAAAGCGTTGATCGCTGAGGGTCCATTTTCATACAGGTAAGTAGCGCGCTGCCACCGGAGAGTCGGCAGTTCATTTTGCGTCCACAATTCAAACTCAGGCGCGAACATATTTTCTTTGCGGAAGATCCCCTCGGCATTGATGCGTGAGTCCCAGAGGTCGGGCAGAGCCTCTTTATTATCTTCCTTCGCGAAAGGGAGGAGTGTCTCCATATACATGCTGCCAAAATCCATGGGACTTGTGCTCCAACCCTGACGTTTCAGATAGCGGTTAAGACTGAATGCTTCGACAATG
>JAOZVT010000283.1 GCA_025869455.1 Prosthecobacter sp. | reverse complement strand
ATAAGGCAGCAACTCAGACTCCAGCATTTGTTCATGGGTTTTGCCAATGACTGGCAGAAACTCATGCGGATCGCATTCAGCAGGGCCATAGCCAGGGAAGTGCTTCGCACAGCTCAGGATGCCCTCACCGCGCATGGCACGATTGAATACACCTGCGTTATTGATGACCTGTTGGGGATCGCGACCCCAGCAACGGCCTTTCAGGGAATTGTCCGCCGTATCATCATAAGAGATGTCCAGCACCGGGCAGAGATCGAGATTGAACCCAAATAGACGTAGGATTTGCCCCGTGAGTTTCCCGTGCTGCTTGATCAGCTTTACATCGCCCTTATCACGCAGAGCTTGCGCGTTCGGCGGCTCCTGGCCGATGAGGCGGAGGCGGGAGACGCGGCCACCTTCTTGGTCAATGGTGATGAAAGGCTCGATGTCCGAAAGGTCGCGCAGATCATCAATGAGTTTTCGCACTTGCTCGGGCGAGATGATGTTGCGGCCAAACAGAATGAAGCCACCGGGTTGGAGCTTTTTGAAGCGGGCAGCGGTTTCAGAGTCGAGTTCAGGACCGGGCACGCCGGTGAGGAGAAGTTGGCCGAGGGACATGACGGTGGGCGGGTGTGAGGGGCGAACGGGGAGGAGTGCTCAGTGCCAGTTTTCAATGCGCAGTCAAGAGGGGCAACAAAAGAATTGGTCTGCCTGGATGGAAAAGGAATTTGGCCTGATGTGGCTAATAGGTTACGGTGCAGTGGTGAAGACCCGAATTTTTGGCGCATTGTCCGGCCTGGGCATATCACTAGCGTTCGCTGGTTACTTGTTGGGATGGCTGGAACTCTTTTCTGATGATTCTCGCTATGGCCAGTTATCCGCGTGGGGTGTGCTCATTTTTCTTCAGTTCGTCGTTGGTTATTGGGTGTGGTGCTCAAGCCACTCCTTTCTTATCCTTCGCCCCTATCCTCTTGTGGTTTTATTTTTTCTGCCAGTAGTCATCGTGCCCGCTGCTGAACCTTACTTTACTTCATTGGTATGGACGTTAATCACCCTGACCACCGTCTTGTCACTGGCAGAGCTTTACTACAGTTGCAAATGGGCTGGTTTCTTATGGCTGCGTCGTCGAAAAATATCTGGGCACCCTTAGTTGGACTGGTGTTTTAAAGCTCTTTGATCAAAGCCTTGGCACAAGCCTCCGCAAATTCTGGCGCATTGATCTCACAATCCATCTCCACCACAGGAATGTCTGGGCGGAGATGGGCCATCTGGGACTCATGAGACACGTAGATCATGTAGGCCCTATCCATTTTGAGAGTCCTCATGAAGTGACTAGCCGAGTGAAGTTCGATTTTCGGGAGTGTATCCGAAGGGCGATAAAAGAGCTTATGGAAATGAAGGCTCCGATCCAGCCCGCGAAATGATATCTGATCAGGATACCCTTGATAGAAACTTGGAACAAATCGGTTTGATCAGGGGTGAGTCTGAGATCTTGAAGGAGCTTTGCCAGCGAGTAATAGAGAGTGACGTGATTGATGCTGAAAGCCCAAAGGACCAGGATCAGCCCGGTGATGATCATGGTGATCAGATAAATTTTCATCGATGGAGAAGGAGTCTTTTATTGGGTGACGGAACGCGGAATGATCCCATCCAGCAAAGCCCCCACACAAGCCTCGGCAAACTCCGGCGCATTGATCTCGCAATCCACCTCCACCACAGGAATGTCCGAGCGGAGGTGGGATTTGATGCCGGCAAACAGGGCTGCATCAGCCTCTGGATCATGGAACGGCTGACCGGGGGCGCTGATGACGCTGATGGCCTTGAGCGGCAGAAGAACCGTCACCGGGGCTGTGTAGGCATTCACTTTTTCTGCCAAAATACGGCCCAATTCAGCGCATTCGGCCGGACTGGTTCGCATCAGCGTCACCTGTGGGTTGTGAGGGTAAAAGAGACGGTCCTTGTATTTCTCCGGGATGCTGGCGGGTTCGCCAAAATTGACCATGTCCAGGCATCCCGGCGTCACAATGGCTGGAACCCCCATCCTGCCTGCTGCTTCTAGGCGATGCGGCCCTGCATTGAGAACGCCTCCCACCAGTTCGTCTGCCCATTCTGTGGTGGTGATGTCCAGCACGCCGGTGATCAGGCCACTTTCGATCAGGCTTTCCATGATGCGTCCGCCCGTGCCCGTAGCCGCAAAAACCAGCACTTCGTAACCCGCTTCCTCCAGGATCGTCTTCGCCGCATTCACGCACTCCGTGGTATTTCCAAACATGGAGGCACAGATTAGGGGCTTATCTTCCCCCTCAGGGATGACCGTTTCCACCATGCCGCAAATGGCACCTGCGGCCCGTGCCAAAAGGGTGCGTGAAAGCCGATTGATCCCAGAGACATCCACAATGCTGGGGATCATGACAATGTCCTTTGTCCCCACATAAGGAGCCACATTTCCGGCTGCCAAGGTAGAAACCATCACCTTCGGGAAACCGATGGGCAAAGCCCGCATGGCCGTGGTGCTGATGGCCGTACCACCGCCGCCCCCCAGGGAAATGACCCCCTGGATACGGCCAGAATCCACAAGCTCACTCAGGAGTTTGGCACTGGCCCCCGCCATGGCGGTGACGGCTTCTCCGCGATCTCTGCGCGCCAAAATGGCGGCGAGATCTACCTGGCCAGCCTGGGCCACCTCTTCCCGCGAGATATCGGCTTTCACCGTGGGCACACTGCCGCTGCCAGTGTCAATGAGCAAGGTATGGTGCCCGCGCTGCCGGATGATTTCTGCCACATAGGCATGCTCAGGTCCCTTGGTATCGAGTGTGCCGAGAACGGCGATGGTTGCCATAATACCAGGGTTTTAGCTGAAGATGGCTCCCAGCGTCAAGAAACCGGAAACCTCCTCTGACTATCTGAAAGGCAACTTAGCTCTCAGGTTGAGGACGAGGAGGCTTTTTACGTGACATTCTCTTCGATGCGGTCTAGAGAAAAGTTCCTATGGAATTACGATGTCTTTGCCGCTGCTTCATGGCCTCATTTTGCCTGCTCGTCGTGCTTCCTTCACTGGTGGCCGAAGTGCCCCAATTTGCTGAGCCAGTGCTAACGGAGACCGAACTTCAGGTGGGCACCTGGGTTGAGGCGAATCCCGAATTGCTTAGCGATCCGGAAGGTCTGACCTTTCGAGCCAAGCGGCTGCCACCGGGGCTGATCTGTGATCGTGAGACTGGCACGCTCAGCGGCTACCCGACGAGGCCTGGAACCTACAAAGTGGAGATCACCGCCACGCATGAGGACAAAAGCAAAGCGGTCGGCAAGGTGACTCTGACGGTGGGGGAATTCCCCGCTGAGTGGGCGACGGAGTATCAGGGCCTAGTGGAATATAGCCTCAGTGACTTCGTGGCTCTTGGGGGTGTCATGACCTTTAAAGTGACCTCAAAAGGTTCCTTCAGTGGCCAATTGGTATTGGTTGGAAAAAAGTATGCCTTCCGGGGCTCGTTAAAAAGTACGGACGGCCTGACCCATGAAGCACTCATTTCACTCACAGATGATCTCTCGCTGCGGCTTCAGACCCAGGAAGAAGGGCAGATCCTTGGGCTATTGCAGGGGCGACTCCCTGAAATGGTGAAAGCAGAGACCGAGGAGGTTCTGGAGACATCCATCGTGGCAACTCCCAGAGCCAACAGCCGTAGCCAACCTGCAACCTGGACTAAGGGCACGTTTAACATCGCTCTGGAGCCTTTACAAGCCGTGGACTACTTGGAAAGGCCTGCTGGGAGCGGCTATCTGACGGCCAAGGTGAAGGCCGACGGTCGGGTGGATGTAAGTGGACGCTTGGCGGATGGCACGGTGGTGACCTCCAGCAGCTTCCTTTTGGTCAATCAAACACTTCTTCAAGATTTTATCGTTTATGTGCCTCTCTATCGTGGGCAGATTCCAGGCACCAAGACGATGGCTTTCTCCGGTGTGCTACAGGGAGCCATGACCATGGAAACACCTGAAGAAGACCCTGAGTATCAGGACCCGACGCAGACCTTCATCCTCGGTCATTCCATCAATCCACTGCTGTGGATAAAGTCAGCGTCCGAGATTGGCTCCTATCCAGAAGGGTTCTCGATCCCGCTGCGGCCGACAGGATTCTTCTACAGCCGTCCTGCACGTGGTGAATTGATGCTAGGCGCGACTCCTGGTTACCTCAATGCTAAGCTGTCGTTCCCTGCACCTGCGCTCCTGGATTTCGACTTCCAATTCACCCTTTCCAAAGGTGGGCGCGTCAATGTATCCGCTCCTGGGGATCACGACGGGATCAGCAAATTCAAGCTGTCCATCAATGAGGGAACCGGAATCTTTACGGGTAGTTTCGTGGTGATGGATCCTAATGATGGTGCCAAAAAGGCCGTGTTTTCCGGTGCCATCTTGACCTCTATGGATGGCATTGTCCCTCAGGGGTATGGCCACGTTCTGCTTTCAGATTCTCTCAAAGCCGATTCTGCTTTCATCAGCGAGGCCATCACCCTGGAGCCCAAAGAGCCGGAATATGTGCCTGGGAAATCGAGACCTGGATCTGGACCCGGTTTGCCTAACCCTGGATCAAGCGGTGGGTCGGGTGCAGGTTTGGCTGGGCCATCTGGCGGTGACAGAGCCTCACCTATGCCGCCTGATCAGCCGGGCTCCGCCCCCGCTGGCGGCAGCTCGACTACTTGGTCACCTCTCCCAGATTATCAACCTCCCACTTCTGCTTACACGCCTCCCAATCTCGGATCCTCGACCTATCAGGGGGGCGGCTATTCCTCGGGGGCAACGATTATCTCGGCTCCCAACACCCTTCCTCAGGGTAGCTCGCCACTCAGCGGCATCAATTATGATCCAGGAGCTATCAATAATGGGATGGGCTCTGCATTCACGGGTTGGCAGCCAGTCGTCCCCTGACCTTGAGCCGGGTCTTTTGGTCCAAGCACTCGTTTTGCGACCCTCGCCGACCTTGACCTTAACGCTACTCGGGGTTAGGGAGTCTGTCCCCCAGCCGACTCTTTCCTGATGTCCATCGAACGCACCCGTAACTTCTCCATCATTGCTCACATTGACCACGGGAAGACCACGCTTTCCGACCGGCTACTGGAGTCCACGCAGACGATCACCCAGCGACAGCAGCAGGACCAATTGCTGGACAGCATGGACCTGGAACGTGAGCGTGGCATCACCATCAAAGCGCACCCGGTTTGCATGAATTACAAGGCCAAGGACGGCCTCGTTTATAAACTGAACCTGCTGGATACGCCTGGGCACGTGGACTTTAGCTACGAAGTCAGCCGCTCTCTCGCCGCCTGTGAAGGCGCCCTCCTGCTGGTGGATGCTAGCCAGGGCGTGGAGGCTCAAACCGTGGCCAACCTCAATTTGGCCCTTCAGCAAAACCTGCACGTCATCCCGGTCATCAACAAGATCGACCTACCGAATGCGGACGTGGACAAGGTGAAGAAGCAGTTGGAGGAAATTCTGCAGCTCCCTGCGGATGAAGCCGTGTCTGCCAGTGCCAAAATGGGCATCGGCATTGTCGATATTTTGGAGGCCATTGTTGCCTTCGTACCACCGCCGAAAGATCCGGGAGACGGTTACCTGCGTGCCTCCGTTTTTGATTCCATTTTCGATCCCTATCGCGGTGTCATCAGTTATATCCGCATCATGTCGGGTACCATCGTGCGCGGTCAAAAGGTCCGCCTCATGGCCTCAGGCAATGATTCTGAAATCAAAGAAGTCGGCACCTTCCGCCCGAAGATGGTGGCCTGTGACAAGCTGGAGGCTGGTGACGTCGGCTACATCATCGCCAACGTGAAAACCACGGCGGATGTGAAGATCGGCGACACTTTGACCGAGTCCCGCAAGCCAGCTCCTGAGCCTCTGCCCGGGTTTAAAGAGATTCACCCGTTGGTCTTCAGCGGCATTTATCCCATCAGCACGGATGACTTCGAAGCGCTGAAACTGGCGGTGGGTAAGCTTCAGATCAATGACGCTGCCTTTACCTTCATGGCGGAAAGTTCAGCCGCGCTCGGTTTCGGATTCCGTTGTGGTTTCCTCGGCCTTCTGCACATGGAAATCGTGCAGGAGCGTCTCCGCCGGGAGTTCAACATGGATGTTATTTCCACCTATCCTTCCGTGATCTATGAGGTCCGCAAGACCGACGGTTCGGAGATCCTGGTGGACAACCCAAGCTTCCTACCGCCATCGAATGAGATTGACGAAATTCGCGAGCCAATCGTGAAGGTCTTCATCATGATCCCGAATGAATACATCGGTGACATCATGCAGTTGGTTATGGATAAACGCGGTCAGGTGAACAACACCGAAACCCTGGATGACCGTCGCGTGCTGCTGCACACCGTCATGCCGCTGAATGAGATCCTGGTGGACTTCAATGACAAGCTGAAGTCCCTGACCCGTGGATACGGCAGCATGGACTATGAGCACTCAGGCTATAAGGCGGATGACTTGGTCAAAATGGACATGCTGATCGCGGGTGAATCCGTGGACGCCTTCTCCTGCATCGTGCATCGCGGCAAGGCTGAAAGCCGTGGTCGCCAGCTAGCCGCCAAGCTGAAGGAAGTGATTCCTCAACAGCTCTTCGTGGTGGCCATTCAGGCAGCCATCGGTGGTAAAATCATCGCCCGTGAATCCATCAGTGCCTTGCGTAAAGACGTGACCGCCAAATGCTATGGCGGTGACATTTCCCGTAAGCGCAAACTGTTGGAAAAGCAGAAGGAAGGGAAGAAGCGGATGAAAGCCATCGGCCGTGTGAACATCCCTCAAGAGGCGTTCATCGAAGTTCTGAAAACGAACTAAGTTTGTTGGAAATCGCCCTCAAGCGCATGACGCGTTGAGGGCGAGAATCCATGGATTTATTCAAGCGCCAGGGTCCGCTCAATGCGGCGCAGCGTGCTATCCTTGCCGATCAAATGGGCAATCGTGCTGACTCCTGGTCCACGTGACTGGCCGCTGAGTGCAAAGCGCAGCAAGGGCATGAGCGCACCGGGTTTCACACTGGCTCCCTTAGCCGCTTCTTCGATAGCTGTGTGCACGCTGGCTTCGCTCCACTCCGTTTGGGCGGCAAAGGCCGTGGCCGCCGCTTGAAGCAGGGCGGGATTCTCCGGCTTAGCTTTGAGCTTGGTCACCACATCAGCTTCATACGGGTAATCTTCGCGGAAGAAATAATGCACCCAGTCTGGGATTTCCGTCAGCAAGCTAACCTTCTCTTTCACACTGAAGACCGCCGCTGCGGCCACGGCTTCATCCGTGATCACCAGCCCTGCGCGATCGAGGAATGGACGAGCTGCCACCAATAGATCTTCAGGGCTCTGAGCGCGCAGGTATTGCGCGTTGAACCAACTGCATTTCTGCATGTCGAATCGCGCATTGGAGCTGTGGATTTCACTCGGCTCAAAAAGGGAAGTCAAAGTCTGGCGGTCTAGCACTTCAGCCTCTGTGCGTGGTGTCCAGCCTAACAAACAAAGGTAGTTGAACACGGCGTCAGGCAAAAAGCCGCCATTCATGTAGCTGCCTTCAATGGCGCTGCCTGCATCGCGCTTGCTCATTTTGGAACTGTCGCTATTCAAGATCAGCGGGATATGAGCGTACGTCGGTGGCGTGGCCCCAAAGGCATTGAAAAGATCAATGTGCTTCCAGGTGTTTGAGAGGTGATCTTCACCCCGGAACACGTGGGTCATTTTCATCTCAATATCGTCCACCACATTCACAAAGTGGAAGATGTAGCTGCCATCAGGACGGCGCAGCGTCATGTCTGGCTCTTCTGTTGGAGCAAAGGTGACGTCACCGCAGACCATGTCATGCACGGTGATCGCAGTGCGGCTGAATTTGAAACGCACGGCTCCATTTTCTTCGACGTAGGTGCGGCCATCAGCCTCGAGCTTGGCCAAATATCGGTCGTAGATATCCTTGCGTTGGCTCTGGTAGTAAGGGCCGTAATCACCACCCTTTTCAGGACCTTCATCCCAGTCCAGTCCCAGCCATTTCAGGCCTTTGAGAATGCCAGCAGACGCTTCATCCGTATTGCGGGCACCGTCAGTGTCCTCAATGCGCAGGATGAATGTTCCTCCATTTTTGCGGGCATAGAGCCAATTGAACAAAGCGGTGCGGGCACCGCCGACATGCAAGTCACCGGTGGGAGATGGGGCAAAACGAACGCGAATCATGGTTGGGAAAGGGAAACGAATCAGGAATCCACGGAAACGCAGCAGAGGCTACGAATTCGTGAAAACCGGGATGAAGGGCGTAAAACAGAAAGCGCCTTTTGGAAAGTGGCAGTTTACGCCAGACCTGGCCTGAATGCCAGAAGCGCTGCCTATTTTAATAGCTTCCGATAATGTGCCAAGGCGGAGTCATTGTGCCGCTGAATCGCCTGCGTAAGCTTCTCTGAGTTTTTTTGCCGAAAGGCGCGCAGGATGGCGCGGTGATCTTTATTGGCCTGTTCCGGGCTGGGTGGTTCCATGCCCTGGAAGGCGAGGCGATGCAGTCTTTCCCACTCCGCCAGGATGGAGTTCAAGCTTTGCTCCGCACGACTGAAGCCTGCTATCTGGCAGGGTAATAGATGAAATTGCCTGTTAGCCTGTTCAAAACCCGCAGTGTCTCCATCTGCAGCGGAAATCTCCAGCTTTTCCATGATGGCCTCAAGCTCCTTTAAATGGCTGTTCGTTAGGTGGGGCAGGGAATGAACGGCAGAAGCAATTTCCAGGGCTGCCAACAGCGCAAAAATCTCCGTCAGAGCTGACACATCCACCGGAGTCACGCGCACTCCTGTGTGAGCGCGGATTTCCACCAGCCTTTCGGATTGCAGTTGTCTTAATGCCTCACGCACAGGGATGATGCTGACTTGGAATCGCTTGGCCAGTGAATCTATCACCAACACTTCGCCAGGGAGGAGCTGACCACCCATGATCTCCGCTCTCAGGGCCTCATAAACAGCGCGCTGCTTTGTGGGGATTGGCGCAGCACGAATCTCCAGTTCTGGGGCATTGGCGGAAGATGGTTTGGTTTTAGGCATGTGCTGAAGAAAGAAAACGCACTTGCCATATATCATATACGATGTATGACGCAACTGGCATTCTAGCTTCTTCCATCATCAACCGCCCCCCAACCTTCATTTCTACCATGAGCATTCAGCGAGTCGGCATTATCCTCAACGGCGTCACCGGACGCATGGGCACTAACCAACATTTGGTGCGTTCCATTTTGGCGATCATTCGTCAGGGCGGCATTCGCGTGTCGGATGAACTTACGCTCATGCCTGACCCTATTCTCACGGGGCGTAGCGCCAGCAAGCTCCAGGCATTGGCGGAAAAACATAGCTGTGAAAAGACGGGTCCTTTGAAAACCAGTACGGATTTGACCGCTGTTCTGGCGGATCCATCCTACCCGATTTTCTTTGACGCCTCAGGCACCCTGCATCGTGC
Source organism: Prosthecobacter sp. (assembly GCA_025869455.1). Lineage (GTDB taxonomy): Bacteria > Verrucomicrobiota > Verrucomicrobiia > Verrucomicrobiales > Verrucomicrobiaceae > Prosthecobacter. Next base: position 5,010 of record JAOZVT010000283.1, on the reverse strand, counting down.
GAAGTTTGTAGAAATGGCTGCCGCCGCAGGGAAGGCCATCTACTGTGAAAAACCCACAGCCGTGGAAACCGCAGAGGCTCTACGCCTAGCTGAAGTGTGCGAAAAGGCTGGCATTAAAAACGGGGTCGTGCAGGACAAACTCTGGCTTCCTGGTTTCCGCAAATTGGCCTTGCTAAAGGCCCAAGGTTTCTTTGGTCGTATCCTCAGCGTACGCGGTGAATTTGGCTACTGGGTCTTTACCGGTGAACATGAGGGCCAGCCTGCGCAACGCCCTTCCTGGAATTACCGCAAGGCCGACGGTGGTGGCATCATCGTGGACATGCTTTGCCATTGGCGTTACGTGATTGATAATTTGTTCGGCGAGGTCACGGCCGTGTCCTGCCTGGGCGCGACTCACATTCCACAGCGTGTGGACGAACAGGGCCGCACTTACAATTGCGATACGGATGACAGTTGCTACGCGACCTTTGAAACGGAGGACGATGTCGTCTGTCAGTTTAATAGCTCTTGGAACGTACGCGTGCGTCGTGATGACCTGCTAACGCTCCAGGTGGATGGCACACATGGCTCTGCGGTCGTTGGTTTGCGTAAATGCTGGTTCCAATCCATGTCTGGTACTCCCAAGCCCGTATGGAATCCTGACATCGACAGCCCGATCAATCATTTCGATCACTGGCAGGAAGTGCCGGACACGACTGAATATGACAATGCCTTCAAAATTCAGTGGGAGCTTTTCATCAAGCACGTGGTTTTAGACACACCTTTCCGCTGGACGTTGCGTGAAGGTGCTAAAGGGGTGCAGCTTGCGGAACTCGGTCTGCAAAGCTGGGCTGAACGCACTTGGTTGACCGTTCCAAAACTTTGATTCATCACAGCAAAACGCTGATCTCTCTCAGGCGAGTGATTGCTCTGGAGAGGTCAGTGCAATGCGGTAGCGCTCCGGCCAGAGGATGAAGGCCGCTGTCGCCAAAGCTAAGTAATAATGGGGCATTTCAATACGGCCCTGTCCAGCTGGTGTGTAGGCGATGATGGCAAAGAGTAGATAGCCCGCGCGACCACCTGTGGTGATGCTGCGGAAAACCATAAGGCCTAAGGTCCCCACAAAAAGCAGTAACCCAGGAATGCCCATCTCCAGCCAAAGGGAGACATACTCATTGTGCGGTGCCCATAGCACGCCAGAAACACCGGTGCCGTGGCCTAACAAAGGTTTCTGCATCACGCCTTCCCAGGCATCGGCCAAGTCCTTGGCTCTTTCAGGAGATTTGAGCTTTTCAAAATCCAGTTCGTAGATGGCTTCCAATCGCTCGGAGGTATTCTTGTCTTTGACGATGCCTTGCTCCGTTTGACTCTGTAAAATCGCGAACCCGACACCCACTGCGGGAATGCTGATGGCCGCCATGAGAGCCAGAAAGGGGAGGTTCTTTCTAGCATTCATCAGGATGTAAACACCTGCCATGAGAACGAGCACAACAAACCCACTGCGCCCATACGTTAAGGCCACCCCCACAAAGGCAATGGCGATGAGTACGCAATTGAATTTGAAGTTTCGGCACAGCGCAAAACAGATGCCTAGCATCTCACAAAGCAAGACCGGAGGGAAATTGGGGTGACTATTAAAGCCTGCGTATCGCCCATCAATACTGGTGAATTTGGCTAGGCCCATCATCTCGGCAATCTCGGATCCTGTGGTCATCAGCATGGCCAAAATAGCCGCCCAACGCACAGCTCGCATTCCAGGATTGGTCGAGAGAACAGCCAAGGTCGCCACGATCACCAACATCACTCGCAGGTGATCCATACCCACTTGGCCTTGTAAGGTCGTGACCGAACGAGAAAGCAGGGCCGCATCAAACAAACGAACGGAGGGTAGCAGCAAGATCAGAAAGGAAACGGGCGCGAATTTAATCCCACTGAGCAAACTCAATCCCACACAAGAGGCCACCGCAGCCAGTGTGAAAAGAGAAGGTTTCAGCGGTGACAAGCCAACATTGTATAAACCAATCACCACATCAGCCGCTAGCAGCCCCAAGATCGTGCCACACACCCAGATGATCAGGCGCTGAAGGAAAGGCTCTGGAGTTTTAGGAAGAGTGGCGTCGGCAAACATGAGGACAGTCGAAACAATAAAAGTCACTAAACATCCTCTCCAATTGCAAACCTGCCAACCAGAACCCGACAATATGATGAGGGTGATGCGAAAGGGGATAGAGGGATATCTTTTCTTGCTGTTTTCGATTCTGTCTGTTTCAGATGGGCGATAAAAGATCCTTAAGTCTGACTAGGGGAGACCATTCCAGGTTGAATGCGTGGAATTATCAGCCAGCATTCAGAAAAATTGATTCTTCATGCCCTCGCCCACTCCTTTGGATTCCCTAGCTGAGTTTGCCTCAGGATTGTTTTCCTCTGGGCAGGTGCTGGTTTCTCGAACCACTCAATTTTCGCAGGATGAAAAGGAACTGCAGTCTATCTTAGAAGCTGCGTTTGAAGAAGCCTGCGATGAACTTCCTGGGGATACGGAGAACTCTTTTAGATGCCATGCTCCGAGTGCAAAGTCGGCTCTCATGTATATCTATCGGCTCTGTTTGCTTTTAGCAGATCGTTCCGCGCCTGAGGAGGAGGTCATCCGGTTAGGTGTGTGCATGCCATCCTTGCCCACCACAGCCGACGAAGTGTTGTCTAGCGATCTGTCTCTACGGTATCTTCCAGACATTTATCGCATGGCTCGCGCCATCAGTGAAGGCGATCCGCTCGTCTCCATGCTAGAAAGAATGGCGACTTCCTTTCCACTTTCTTCAGTTGGCATTCCTCCGCACTTACCACCGGACCTAACACTTTTGCAGCAGCAGCCCTGTCTCTGGGGGCTGTATCTTGATCGGATTATTGAAGTTCAAGATGACTCAAGACTAGCCAATCCAGCCGTGGTCAGCGGCATTAGGGATGCACTGGGAATGCATGCTTCGCTGGCACCTAGAATGGCGGCTAAACTCACGCTGACACGGACTTAAATTTCACTTTTCATGGATGCTTTAACCATCGCCAATCGGCTCTCAGACCAAGTTTTACGACCGCTCAAAGCCACTTTTGTGGGAAAAGAAGAGATCATTGATCTCATGGGCGTTGCATTAGCGGGTGGCGAAAACCTCTTTCTTCATGGTCCCCCAGGAACGGCCAAGAGTGCTTTGGTGAATGAATTGGCCAAGCGATTGGAAACACGCTCTTTTGACTATTTGCTGACTCGTTTCACCGAGCCTAGTGAGCTATTTGGCCCTTTTGATATTCGCAAACTTCGAGAAGGAGATTTAGTCACCAATACTGAAGGAATGCTGCCTGAGGCTGATTTCATATTCCTGGATGAATTGTTAAATGCCAACAGTGCCATTCTTAACAGTCTCCTGCTTGTGCTCAATGAACGTATTTTTCGTCGAGGCCGGGAGACGCGTAAATTGCCGGCCTTAATGGTGGTCGGTGCGAGTAACCATCTTCCTGAAGAAGAAGGGTTGAGGGCTTTGTTTGATCGGTTTCTTCTTCGCGTTCACTGCGGTTATGTTCAGGAAAAGGAATTGTCCGCCGTGATTGAAGCTGGCTGGGAGTTGGAGAAAAACCATCGTAAACCAGCGGCTGTCTGTGGTCTGACCGCGCTAGACATTCGGCTGCTTCAGGAATTCCTCCCTACGGTAGATTTGACAGAGGTGCGTCCGGCCTACCTAGCCTTGATCTCGCGTCTTCGTGTGGGCGGGATCGAAGTTTCAGATCGTCGTGCCGTGAAACTTCAGCGTGTCATTGCTGCAAGTGCACTGATGTGTGGGCGCCTAACAGCACGTGTGTCAGATCTCTGGGTGTTGCGCTATATCTGGGATCGGGAGGAACAAAGGGAACTTCTCTCAGCAATGGTTCAAGAGGCCTTATCCAAGGAGATTCCAGAGTCGGCTGACCATCCACAAGCTTTTGGGGCTGCCGCACCAGATCCAGAGGCCTTGGCGCGAGACCTGGAATTGATGGAGACTAACTGGGATGATTCTACTCTAGGTGTGATCAAAGATCAGCTTTCTGCATTGGCAGCCCGTATTCCCTGGGTGCCTCAGGCTGAGGCTCGGGCAGCGCTACAAGAGCAGATAGAGAATCTTTGGCGGAGGGCTGGAGCATGAGCACGGGGCAGAATGTGGCTGCTCTAGCCATGGCTGATGTCTCGTGGTTGGGGCGTTGGCGAACTTTGCCAGGATACGAGGCGTGTGTGGCGGAGCAACTTGTCTGGGTTCGTGGCTGCCCAGGGCCTGCATGGTCTTATTTACCCGCGCTTGAGCGCTATACTGAGGGTGCGTCAGGCCGACTCTTTCTCGCTGATGGACGAGTGCCCATGCGCCGTATGCCCGAGGGATCGTGGATGCCTATTTCAGAATTGTTGCGTATTCGTCCACCCGTTACCATTTTACCTGCACAGCATGTGGCTCCTGTGGCCTGGAGCTTGATTGTTTCTACGGAATTTCATGAGGCTTCTTTGATGGTTTTGGCTTGGCCCACCTTCGCTTCCTGGTGCCTAACAACATCTTCAGTGCGGCTAAATTTACTTCGATTTGCTTTGAGTGAAGATGGGCGTGTTTGTGTTACGGGGAAGCCCCTACCTCCTTTACCTGGAGATCCTTGGTGCCTGGATAAAAATGTGGCAACGCCTGCAGGTTGGTCCCTACCTGCAGGGATCACGGCCACTTTAGTCGCATCCGCGATGCAGTTGGCGGCGGATGAAATTACTCTGTTGCATCCAGATGGCACTTCTGAGCGATTGCCTAATGCAGCTTTTGTAAAGGTGAGTCGCGGAGCGATCCGAGCTTCCTTGCGTGAAAATTTTTGAAGCTCACGGCAATGCTCTCTCGCGCTACTCTCAGTTACTTCTGCGCTCCTCCTGGTCACTACTGGGGGTGGGAGGATGCTTTTTATGATGATGAGGAAGTGCAAGATCAGTCTGCACAATGGTCGGCTGATCAGACGACCATTGTGCTACGTCAGGAATTGTCT
>JAOZVT010000282.1 GCA_025869455.1 Prosthecobacter sp. | reverse complement strand
TACAGGCAGATCTCTACGATATATTTGACTCAGATACAAAAGGTGTCGAGCATGGCTTTTTTCCTTGGTATGCGGAGAAAATCCATTACAAAACACACACGCCCTATCCAGAAGGTATGGTGCTTATTTCTAAAGATAAGTTCTATGATTTCGATATACGCAGTGTGGCGCGTTTCTACATAGTCAGTGATGATTTCATGTCTGTTTGTAGCGAGCTGGACGTAGGTGTTACTGACGCTGTGCCTATTCAAGTGGTTTCCAAAGGTGGGGAAACTATTTCATCAAAAAGCTACAATGCCGTACTTTTTGAAGAGTTGGATGCGCGCTCGGAGACTGATCCTGCTTCTACTTTCATAGAAGAGGATGGGTTGATTTTCAGGTTCAAAAAATTGGTATTACCTCCCGACTTCAAGCGTGATCTGTTCAAATTCAAGGGGTTGATTTCAGGAAGTAATACACTTATTTGCTCGCGCATATTCAAAGAGCTTGCAAAAGATATTAAAGGCGTAAATTTTACGCCTTTGGAAAGCGTTCTTTGGTCGGCTATCAAGCCAATTTGAATGTGAAAGGTTGACGCAGTTGCAATCACCAGTGAATTCCGCGCGGCTTGCTGACGGATTGCGAGCCTTCGTGAAGGTCAAGCAGTTTGTCATTGCGATCAACCAGCGTGATTCTCAACTGGCGAAAAATTCATCATCGATACCCAAGAGTCAGAAGACATTTGGATGCCTGAGTAACTTGGTCAAAGGAGTGACAACATGAAAGACGCCATTCGCTTGGGCGACTCCACAACCCATGGTGGCAAGGTGCTCGAAGCCTTCTCCCGAACCGACCTCAACGGCAAGCCCATCGCCGGGCTTGGTCACAAAGTCAGCTGTCCTCTGTGCAAAGGCATTTTTCCGATAGCTGAAGGTAGTAGCACCTACACCGTCGACGGCACGCCTATCGCGCTGGACGGCATGAAGACCGCCTGCGGGGCCGCGCTGATTGCCAGTGGCCCGAAAGGAGCGGTGGTCAGTTGAGTTCGCGAGGGTGAGCTCTTCGTTCGCCCTCATGAATACCGCAAGTAAACAACCTGGCTTCATCCATTAAAGGAATAAACATGAAGAACACCGCTTTGATCCTCGCACTGATCGCCGCTATCGGCACTGTCAATGTCGCTCACGCAGAAGAGCTGGATGCCGCTACGTTGAAAGGGATGTACGACACTGGGCGCAACATGTCCGGGCTGATTAACCATTGCGTGGACAAGGGCTTCCTGAAAGCTGAAAGCACAGTGAACGCCAATAAAATGGTGGCGTATGTTGCCGGTGTTCCAGGTCAGATGGACAAAAGCGATGGCGACAAGAATGAGGCCCATGGTCGTAAGGGGGAGGTGTTTGCCGATGGTGAATACAAAAGCCTGGAGGCCAATCTGCCGCCGAGTCTGACGCTCAAGCAATGGT
>JAOZVT010000281.1 GCA_025869455.1 Prosthecobacter sp. | reverse complement strand
GTGTCTTTGCCAATGGAGCCAAGTAGGTCCTCGTCAGCGGTTCTTCCACTGGTTACGGCCTATGATCCCGCATTGCCGCCGCTTTTGGCTGCCAAGCCGCCACCATGGGGATTTTCTTTGAGCGCCCTGCCGAAGACGACCGCACCGCCACCGCAGGCTGGTATAACTCGGCCGCTTTTGAAAAAGAAGCTCAGGCGGCTGGCCTGTATGCGCGCTCCTTCAATGGAGACGCTTATTCGGACGCCATGAAGGCAGAAGTCATCGCCGCCATCAAGGCCGATCTCGGTCAGGTGGATTGCGTCATTTACAGCCTGGCCTCACCGCGCCGCACCGACCCTAAAACCGGTGACGTTTACAAATCGGTGCTGAAGCCAATCGGCGAAAAATACACCAACAAAAATCTCAACACCACCACCGGTGTGGTCAATGAGATCAGCATCGAACCTGCTCAGGGCGATGACATTGAACAAACCATCGCCGTCATGGGCGGTGCGGACTGGGAACTCTGGATGGATGCGCTGCAAGAGGCAGGCGTGCTGGCTGAAGGTGTGACCACCGTTTCCTACTCCTACATTGGGCCTGAAGTTACCTGGCCGATCTACAAGAACGGTACCATTGGCCGTGCCAAAGAAGATCTGGAAAACGTCCAGCGCGCGCTGGATGCCAAGCTGGCTCCTCTGAAAGGGAAGGCCTGGGTTTCAGTCAATAAAGCCCTGGTCACTCAGGCCAGCTCCGCCATCCCGGTGGTGCCACTTTACATCTCCCTGCTCTACAAAGTGATGAAGGCTGACGGGACTCATGAGGACACCATCGAGCAGATGGATCGCCTTTTCCGCGAGCGTCTTTGCAATGGCAACCCGCAGCCTGATGAGGCGGGTCGTATCCGTGTGGACGACTGGGAAATGACCCCGGCTGTGCAGCAGTTGGTCGGTGAGCGCTGGGCTCAGGTGAACACGGAAAACTTGGCTGAATTTGGTGACTTTGCCGGGTATCAAGCCAGCTTCCTCCGCCTCTTCGGGTTCGGTCTGGAAGGCGTGGACTACGCTGCCGACACCAATCCGATGGTGAAGGTGCCTTCCATCGCCTAAACACACTCTTTGTTCGGCACGGTCTTTTTTTAAAGACCGTGCTGGATAGCGGGAGTATAGCGGAGCAGCCGTGTTCAGAGTTCAATGTTGGCTAGCGCAGTGCCACCTCACGTCGGGACGCTTCAAACCTAACAATAAGCATTACTATTCACGCAACCACCGATTACTGAATATCGATCATTGATGACGGGACGCGCAACATGTTTCAGGAGAGGCTCGAGCTTTCGGGGTGCGGGAACTGTTTCCCGCGAGACTCAGGAAACGGCAGGCGTCTCACCAATAGTGTTTGGCACATCATTTGCTGCCAGTCCAACTTTTTTCAAAAAGTGCTGTACCCTTGCGCTAAATATGGCATGCA
>JAOZVT010000280.1 GCA_025869455.1 Prosthecobacter sp. | reverse complement strand
TTGCTTTTGCTAATCGTCGTATCCCCCCACCCACCATCGTTATTTTGGTGAGTCATCAACCAGGATGCACCCGCTGCTATCAAAGGATGATGCACAACCTCATCCACCCCATGCAGCGCCACAATGGCCGTGGCCGTGGACAGAGCACTGCTGGATAGCTCTCCCTCCCAGTGCCCTGCCGCATTGCGAAGAGATAGCAAATGGGAACGAGTGTTGGCGATGGCTAGATCCAGAGTTTTCTGCATGGGGTTTTGATTGTTCGTAGCAATAAGTCGCGTTCAAGAAGAACCACCATGAGATGCCTCCTCTTACCACTCCTTTTGATCGCCACTTCAGCATCTGCGGATGAACCCCGGTGGTTCAAAGGCAATACCCATACACATTCCCTGTGGAGCGATGGCAATGATTTTCCAGAAATGATCACCGCGTGGTACAAGGACCACGGTTACGATTTCCTGGCCATGTCTGACCACAACACCCTAGCCGAAGGTGATAAATGGGTGCCTGAAGCTACCATTGAGAAAAAGAAGATCACCCTCGGGCGTAAGGTGGTGGATAAGTGCAGTGAGCGTTTCGGCCCAGACTGGGTCACCACACACAAGAATGCCAAAGGTGAAATCGAAGTGAAGCTCAAGACGCTGGAGGAATATCGCGGCAAGTTCGAAGAGCCAGGCAAGTTCCTCCTAGTACAGGCTGAAGAAGTCAGCGCAGGCTTTGGCAATGCGCCGATTCATATCAACGCGATCAATCTCACAGAAGCCATCCAACCAGTGAAAGACCTCGTCTCCATCCGGGAGACCATGCGGGCAAATTTGCAAGCCATCGCGGCCCAAGCGGTGAAAACAGGTCGGCCCATCATGGCCCATGTGAATCACCCCAATTTCCGCTGGGCGCTGACAGCGGAGGATTTGGCACATGTCATCGAAGACAAATTTTTTGAAGTCTATAACGGCCACCCTTCCACCTATCCAGAAGGGGTTCCAGAGCGTGCGGATACCTCCACGGATCGCATTTGGGACATCGCCAATACCATTCGTTTGGTGGAGCTAAAGCAGCCACCGCTCTTTGGCATGGGCACGGATGACAGCCACCATTACCACGGTGGCACCGCCACATCAGGCCGTGGTTATGTGATGGTACGTGCAGAGAAGCTGGACTCCAATGCCCTCGTCGAAGCCATGCAACGGGGAGATTTTTACGCGTCCACGGGAGTTACTCTTGAAGATGTGGCCTTTGACCCAAGCTCCCGTCAATTGCGGGTGAAAATTCAAGCTGTGCCTGGGGTGAAATACCGGATCGAATTCCGGGGAACCCCCAAAAACTATGATCGCACCGTTCAGGAAGTGCCCGCCCCAGCGGATGACAATCATCCCATCCGCCTCAAACACAGCGAGGACGTGGGCAAACTTCTATCCAGCAGCGAAGGCACTGAATCCACCTACCAAATGACCGGGGAGGAGCTCTATGTCCGAGCCGTCATTTTTTCGGATCAGGTCATGATCAATCCCGCAACACCAGGACAACTGCAAAAAGCCTGGACTCAGCCTGTGGGCTGGAAGCTGTGAGCCACTTACCGCTTTTTATTCTTATGCGGCTCGTCAGAGATCTTTCGTTTTGCTCTTGAAAAACCTTGCTGACCACGAATGAAACACCCAACTTGCTAAGGAATTTACCACAGCAACCCTATGCAGTACGCCATTGCCCGCGAAGGCCAACATTTAGGAACCTACCCTGAACACGAAATCCGAGAAGGCATAGCGACAGGGAGATTTTTCCTTCAAGATCTGGTGTGGGCGGAAGGGCTGCCCGCCTGGGAGCCATTGGGCCAAAAACTAGGGCTGGCCATACCGCAAACACGACGCCTTGAGGAGAACCTCGGCATGAGGATGCTTCTGCCAGTGGGCCGTTCTTTTTGGGCGATCCTCGCGGGCTACATGGGCCTCTTTTCCTTGATGCTCTTTCCCGCGCCTTTTGCCGTTATTGTATCCTTGATTGCCATCGCTGATATTCGCAAAAGCAAGCATTCCCCGAATGGCCCTAAATATGGCATGGGACGCGCTATTTTCGGCTTACTGGCTGGCTTGGTATGCACAATCAATTTAATCTTTGTACTGCTGATACTGATCAAAGCGGCCTAATGTGACTTCACCTCATTTTTTCTCATGAACTGGTACTACACCCAAAGCGGCGGTGCTCAACAAGGCCCGGTTTCGCAAGATGAACTGGCAGCGAAACTGGAAGCAGGCGAGTTGCGGCCAGGGGATCTCGTTTGGCGGGAAGGGATGGCTGAGTGGACGCCCATTACATCTGTGCCGGAGTTTCGTCTGTCCGCAGCGGGCCCGGCAGGGGCACCTCCAATTCCGCAGACGCCCGTTTTTTCAAACCCTTACATCGCCCCGCAGGCCAGTGGCATCTATACAGGGGAAATAGTGCCTAACTACCTATGGCAGTCCATTGTGGTAACACTGATCTGCTGCCTACCATTCGGCATCCCAGCGATTGTGTACGCCTCCAAGGTGGACGGCTTGATGGCGAGGGGTGACATCATGGGGGCTCGCCAAGCGTCGAAGTCAGCCAAGATGTGGTGCTGGATTTCATTTGGCGTGTTTATGGCACTGATTGGCGTCTATATGCTGCTGATGATTCTGGGCGCGGCCGTCGGGGCTGCTTCTCAAGGGAACAGCGGTTTTTGACCCACCATGCACTGGCATCGGCTAGCGTTCCTGATGGCTGTCTTAGCCATGCTGGGTTGGGGTGCTTGGCTACTGCGCACGGAGGGTCCCAGCGGGGTTCCTTTCCTGCAAGGCTGTCAGGTCCGACGCTGGACAGGGCTGAGCTGCCCAGGCTGCGGGATGACTCGAGCGACATCGGCAGCGCTGAACGGGCAGATCCTGGAGGCTCTGCGGCTGAACCCTCTTGGGATGATCTTGCTGCCGCTCGCGCTAGCGGGGCTAATACCAGAAATGGCAGCCTGGGTTTCCAAAAAACCATTCCTGTGGCGACTGCGGCCTGGGTTAAAGTTGACGCGGGCCATCGTGGTGTCCATTCTGGTTTTCACGGTACTACGAAATCTACCCTGGTGGCCACTCTAATCCCGAATTCCGCAGTTCAGTACAAAGCTCTGGAGTTGAATTGGCGCTCCGGGTTGCCTTTACCTCAGACCGTGCCATCGTGCCCGTCTAATGGATTCTGCTATCGCACTTCTGGCCTTGCCCGGACAGGCCATGATTCGATTTCTCAGCTACCTCGGACAGCTTGGGTTGCTGCTCGGTGAGCTATGGCAGGCACTCATCAAGGGGTCGTTTCGACTTCGTCTGATGGCCCAACAATTGGTAACTATCGGTTACGGTTCCCAGGCAGTAGTCATTGTGACGGGAGCCTTCACTGGGGCCGTTTTCACGGCTCAGTCCTATTTTAAGTTCAAGGATTTTGGCATGGGTTCCACCATCGGCAGTGTGGTCAGCGTCTCCTTGTGCCGCGAACTTGGCCCCGTGCTGGCGGGTTTAATGGTCACGGGTCGGGTCGGTGCGGCCATGGCAGCAGAGATCGGCACGATGAAGGTGAGTGAGCAAGTGGATGCCCTGCGCGTGATGGGGGCACATCCGGTGGACTACTTGGTTTTGCCCAGATTTATCGCCATGATGATTTCCATGCCCCTGCTCATCGCTGAATCCATTGCCTTCGGCATGGCCGCTTCCGTGGTAGTAGGACTAGCGGCATTTGACATTCCCTTTGCCTGGTTTTGGACGCATGTACGCCAGCACACCAACCTGGAAGACGTCAGCTTTGGCATGATCAAAGGCTTCGTTTTCGGCATCTTGATTGTGATCATTTCCTGCCATCAGGGACTCGTTGCTTCAAATGGAGCGGTCGGGGTCGGGCTTAGCACCACGCGTGCAGTCGTTTTCTCCTCGCTGGCGCTGCTGATCGTGAATTTCTTCCTGACCATGCTGCTGAACTACTTCTTCCCCTTGGGGACTGCCCTGTAATGACTGCACCTGAAGTTCAGCCCAAAATCCCCTTCATCCGTGTTTTTGGCTTGAAGAAAAGTTTTGGCACCCAAAAGACACTGCAAGGCGTGGATCTCACCATTCGCCACGGTGAAACACTGGTCCTCATCGGCCCCAGCGGCGAGGGCAAAAGCGTGCTTTTAAAGCACATCATCGGCCTCATGCGCCCCGACGCTGGCCGGGTAGAGCTGGATGGCGTGAACCTCTGCACACTGCGCGAACGTCAACTCATGCAGGTCCGCCGCCGCATGGGTTACCTATTTCAAAATGCCGCCTTGTTTGACAGTCTGACAGTAGCGCAAAACGTCGCTTTTCCTCTGAAAGAAGCCGGGGTTCGCGACAAGGCGGAGCTGGAAGAGCGCGTGCATGAGGCGCTGGATTTGGTGGAGCTTTCAGAGCACAAAGACAAAATGCCCATCAACCTCTCTGGGGGTATGAGAAAGCGTGTCGGCATCGCCCGCGCCATCATTGGCCGCCCTGAATGTGTGCTCTATGACGAACCCACGGCTGGACTGGACCCCATCGTTACGGATGTGATTGACCTCATGATTCTGCGCATGCAGAAACATTTTGCCGTCACCAGCATCGTCATCACCCATGACATGAGCAGCGTCTTCAAAATCGCTGATCGGGTAGCCTTCTTAAAGAATGGCGTCGTTTACTTTGACGGCACCCCAGACGAATTGAAAAACTCTCCTGACCCGGAGATTCAGAATTTTATCGCGGGCCGCTCCGGCATGAAAGCTTGAGTTGAGCCTGAGAATCGCCCCCCATGAAGCATGACTTATCGAGTGCCAGATTCTGCACCCACCCACATTCAGATTTCCCAGTGAGCCTATGAATCCCGATCGTAAAACAGAACTCCTTGTCGGACTCTTTCTCCTGGTGGGTATGCTCCTTTTGGGCGGTATCATCCTAGAATTTGGTAGCCTGCGTGAATTGTTTCGTGACACCTATGTCCTAAAAGTGGCTTTCCCAAACGCCTCCGGCATCAAAGAAGGCTCTCCTGTTTATCTAGGCGGCTCCAAGGTGGGAAAAGTAATGAAGCATCCCCAGCTTAATGACACCTTCACGGGCGTCATCATGAGCCTGCAAGTGTATGATACAGTGGACATTCCTGCCGACGCCGTTTTTGCCATCGGCTCCTCAGGTCTGATGGGAGATGCCATGATCGAGATCAAGCCAACGGGCAAGCAAAGTGATCTGTTCATTCCCCATGACCACCCTGAAATCATTGAAGGTTCCAAAGCCGGGGGCCTATCTGATCTCCAGAACCAAGCAGAAGTCGTGGCCAAGAAAGTCGATCTGGTCCTGGATGACGTCCGCACTGCTCTGGTCGATGTGAAAGCAGCCATGGAAAAAGTCAACAAAGGCGCACTTTCGGACAACACGATCACCGACTTCAAAGAAAGTATGGAGCACCTGAATAAGACCATGGCCCGGGTGGATGACGATGTGTTAGGAGATGAAAACACCAAGAATCTCAAATCGGCCATTGAAGACATCAAAACCGCAGCAGCCAGCTTCAAGACTTCCGCCCAAAACATCGAAAAATCCACCAAGCGGCTCGACCCCATGTTTGACAAACTGGAGCCTGCCATCGCCAAAGCGGACAGCGTCATGTCCAGTGCCGATGAATCTCTGAAGTCCATCAAGACAGCAGCGGATAGCTTTGCCGTAGCCGCCCGAAACATCACCACCGGCAAAGGATTGCTAGGTGCCCTGATGAATGATGCCGAGCTTAAGATCGAGTTCAAAGACCTGATCTCCAACCTAAAACGCAACGGGGTGATTTTTTACCGAAACAGCGCAGATAAGGAGAAGGAGCGTGAAAATTCGGAAGAAAGAAGCCCACGTCCCATCTTTCCTCTGCGGAATTAAGACCGACTTCCGGGATCAATTGCCGAATCAAGCTAAGTGACCTCTAGGTCATGTCCGAACTCAGCACAGAATGGGCGCTGCGTTTGGCCAGATTCTTCGCCTGCGTCACCACACGCTCCGTGGTCGCATCAAAACGATAGGCGTGACAGCTTGGGCACGTCACTGCACGGGCGACGACAATCGAGCCGCAACCTTCGCACACCTTGTATTGCTCAGGGTGTGTGGTGATTTTCTCAGCTTGTTTCACTCGCTGATCCTTGGACTCGTCGGGGGCGCTCATGGATGTCTAGTCATGTTACGTCTCTGCTTAGGAAAGCGCAACGCTTGTGCCACAGTTTTTCAGTTTCTTGGGCGGACTTTGATTTCTACCCGCCGATTTAGACCCTGCTCCTCCACCGTTCCTGCGGTGCTGACAATGGGCTTGGCTTTTCCCATGCCGGCTGCCTGAATGCGGTCTGTACCCAGGCGGAGGGAAGAGCGCAGCCAGTCCACCACCGCATTCGCGCGGCGCAGACTGAGTTCTAAATTGTATTCGTCACCGCCGAAGCTGTCGGTATGACCTTCGATGATGAAAAGGGAATTGGGATTCTTTTGAATCAGGAATCCCAGTTTCATGAGACTCAGGCGAGCACCTTCAGCCAACTGATCACTGCCATACTCAAACAGCAGATCTGTCGGCATCAAAATCGGCGCTGTGCTACCGCCCATGGTGCCACCGCCACCGAGGAGGTCATCCAAATTGCTGAAACCTTTCACCCGCTGACCTGCTCCGTCGCCCTCACCCTGAGCTTTGACCTGATCCAGCAGTTTCATGTCCACCTTGCCACCATCCAGGGGATCCAGCCCACCCGCGTCCATGAGCATTTGCTTCTCCGAAACAGGTTTGGACAAAACATCTTTGCGCACACTAGCCATTTCGGCAGCTAAATCGGGCGTGGCGATGGCCTGTGGGGCCAGGAGGGCCGCCATATCGCTCATTTTACCGCCAGGGGTCCGCCCATCCCCGATATCGTCCGTGCGAACAAAATTGGTGATTTCTTTGACGTTCGGGGTCAGATCGATTTCCTGATTTTCAGGAATCATCTGAGATTTGTCGAAGTCATCCAGATTGGGCTCAAAGGACTTGATGTCCGGCTCGTTACCTGGGGCAATGAGTTCGGGAATCTCCTGAATGGCCTTTTGGTCCTGAAGCAGTTTGGGGTCAATCTTGAGCCTCTCAGGGACACTGGAGAGCTCTTCATTTTTCGGCAAACTGCTGCCCAAAAGGTTGCTAATTTTATCAAAATTCACGTAGAGGAGCCCGTGCAACAACACGGATAAGATCAGCGCAAACATGATCCACCACTTCAGGCTCCAGTCTTCACGGGAGCGAAAAGAGGAGCGCGGAGTGCTGCTCCAAGTGGAGGATTGAGTGACATTGGCCATGGGGCGGGAGACAGTAACACGCTTCAACCGTTCAGGAAAATTCAAACTTACCGCACATAACGGACCGCCAGCCTCACAAATCAGCAGGATGGACCAAAACCAAGCCCTTTGTGCAGCCTCAAGTCGCCCGAGCCTCCACCAGATTTTTTCCCGTCGAAAGCATATCCACCAGCCACTGGCGGATGGCTTTGAAACCACGGATCAGGGCACTATCCATGATCTCTTGGCAGCCAAAACGAGCGGCAATGGATTCCTCCAGTCGGCGATAACGCGGCAGCAAAATCAGCGAACTGCGGAGTCGTGTTTGTGCATCTTGCCGATGCGCCACACTGGGATGAAGCAGTCCACGACAGAGCACCATGCCTGCCCCAGGAACAAGAATTCGCCGCTGCGGCAAAACCAACCAGGGCCGATAATAAAAATGCGTGGCCCCTGCTTCATCGTTTTGTAGATGTCCAAAGGTGCGCACGGAGACGCCATCCGTGCGCCGCGCCAGAAAGCCTTTCACGCCTGTTTCCAGATCTTCAGCTTGAGCACGCTTATTCAAAAGAAAATCACGTCCCATCAAGGTGCCAAAAAGGGTAAGCCGGAAAGACCAGCCCGCGAGGAATAGCCCGATCAAGAAGAGAATGGCACACAGGATCAACGCAGGATACGGACTGAGAGGAATGAGCGCCGCCGCCCCAGTAACCAAGGAAAGGAGAGCCAGCTTCGTCAGCTTCAAGCCTGCATCCACAATGCCAAAAGGAGAAAGCGCAATCAGCACATTGATGGCGTGGGAACTCAGCCAAACCACACCGAAAGCCATCACAGACAAGGGAATCGTGATCCAGGGTGAATGCAAAGTCGCATCGAACACATTGGCCAGCGGCAGCATCGCCATACCTGATGCCGCCATACCATCCATGGCCTGAGGCTGCATCCTTTCCATCTGAGACATGGCCAGAGCCACCAGCGGGACAAACGCCGCACTGGCCACCAGAGCACTCAGCTTGTCCTCAAACAATTCCGCAAAATCCAGCGGCTTCTTCACCAGGGCAGGCGCAGCGGCCCCAAGGAAGTCCTTCAGAAAACAAAGGCTCAGCAGAACCAGTCCTGTACCCCAGGCATAAGGCTGACAGTACCAGGGGAGCCGATGCCTCAGAGCATCCTCCGTATGAAAATATTTCCACGCCCCCAGCGCACTCATTCCTAGCAGCGGGCTGATGGCCACCCCCGTGATCTCTGAGGCCCCTTCTGCCAAAGTCACCCCTGGCAGCAGCAAGTCCGAACGCAGCTTCTCGGCAGCGGAGGCAGGAGTCGCCTCTTGCGCCCAGGCAGGTGAGGCGGTGAAGAGTCCCAGCACCAAGGCTAGGCAGGCAGATTTGAGTGTGCGTGCATTCATGGTCGGATCACATCTAAGGTTAGTTCCTGACAGGCAGGTACACAGGATGCCCGAAATCAGGCGCTTGCCAGTTACAATTTTCAACCCGGATTCCGCGATTCAGCAGCAAAAAAAGCCGTAAACTCAGTCTCCCGTCCAGCTACCAAAACTGCGCTCGCACATTGTCCGATTCCGTGCATACTCACCGATGCCTTTCAAAGCCCTTGGCCTAGACGCCAAAATCCTCCAAGCCATCGCCGAAGCTGGTTACACAGAGCCTACCCCCATTCAGGCGGCTGCCATTCCCCCCATTATTGCCGGGAATGACCTCATCGGCATTGCTCAGACAGGCACGGGCAAAACCGCCGCTTTCACCCTGCCAGTGCTCACACGCTTGGCAGCGGCTCAGGGCAAACGCGGCACCAAAGTGCTGATCCTGGCGCCCACTCGCGAGCTGGTGGTCCAGATTGAAGAAAACGTCCTGGCTTATGCCAAACACCTACCTCTCACCATCGCCAAGGTCTTCGGCGGTGTCGGTGAGCGCCCACAAATCAATTCCCTCCGCAATGGCTGTGACATCGTCATCGCCACTCCAGGTCGTCTGATTGATCTCATGGGCCAAGGCCATGGTGACTTCAGTGGCCTGCAACACCTCGTCCTGGATGAGGCTGACCGCATGCTCGACATGGGTTTCCTCCCCAGCATCAAGCGCATCGTCCAAAAGATGCCACGCAAGCGCCAGACGCTGATGTTCTCCGCCACGCTTTCTAAGGAGATCGAAGCGCTCACCCACGAGTTCCAGCATAACCCGAAAATCATCCAAATCGGCCGCCGTTCCAATCCTGCGGAAACCGTGACCCAGTTGGTTTATGAGGTGCCGGTGCATTTGAAGCCGACTCTCCTGAGCCACCTGCTCAAAGACGACCAGATGAACATGGTGCTGGTCTTCACCCGCACGAAACACGGCGCTGATCGCGTGGCTCGCAAGCTGGAGCAAACCGGCGTTCGCTGCGCCACGCTGCACGCAAATCGCTCACAAAATCAACGCCTCAAAGCCTTGGCCGATTTCAAATCTGGCGAGGTCCGGGTGCTTGTCGCCACAGACATCGCCGCTCGTGGTATCGATGTCGATGGCATCTCACATGTGGTGAATTTCGACTTTCCGATGCATGCGGAAGATTACGTGCACCGCATTGGCCGCACAGGCCGTGCGCAGGCCATTGGCGATGCCATCAGCTTCATCAGCCCAGAAGATCAATCCGCTTTGCGCGCCCTGGAACGATTCATCAACCGCGGCCTCATTCGCAAAAAAGCCGAAGGTTTCGACTACAACGCCTCCGCTCCTCCACGCAGTGAAGAACCACCTCGTTTCCGCGATCCACGCAGCCGCCCTCAACAGGGTCGCGGCGGTCGCCCCCAGGGACAAGGCGGTCAGGGAGGTCAAGGTGGACGCCCTCAAGGCCAGGGTGGTCAACCCCGTGGTGAAGGCGGCAAACCTGCTGGCGAAAGACAAGGTCGCCCACAAGGCGGTGGTCGCGATCAACGCGGCCCCAGCACAGCCAAACCCCAGCAACGCCAGGGACGTCCTCAGGGCGACTCCGCCAGTGCTGCCCCGTCTGAAACAGGCAGCAAGCGCAGCCTTTGGAAGCGTTTGTCAGGACGTTAAGGCCAGATGATGTGGAAGGTCGCTTCCTTCGGTAGCGTTTGATCTTGCCTGATCCACAGGCAGTCATCACGCTACCACCATGCGCTTTTTCTCCCACCGCACCCTTACCTCTCTCTTTTTCAGCCTGCTCCTGGTAGGTAACAGTCAGGCTGAATTCACCAGCGAACAGCAGCAGGTGCCCTTGGAAGTTTTGCCGACTGATCCTGCCTTGGCCAAGGTCGTACTCATCGCCGGTTCATTGAGTAACAAACCCGGCCAGCATGAATACTTTGCTGGCTGCTCCCTCATGATGGAGTGGCTAAAAAAGGTACCCGGTGTTGCCCCCGTGATGGTCGCAGATGGCTGGCCGAAAAACGAGGCTGTCCTGGATGGTGCCCGCTGCGTGGTGATCTACATGGATGGCGGTGACAAACTAGCCTTTCTCTCGCCAGAGCGCTGGGCACGCATGCAGTCGCTTGTAGATGCAGGGACCGGATTGGTCATACTTCACCAGGCCATTGATTGCCCACCAGACCGCGCCACGACATTTCAAAATTGGTTCGGCGCAGCTTTCCAGGGCGACATCGGCTGCCGAGGCCATTGGGACGTGAAGTTTGACTCCATCCCCCAGCACCCAATCAATCAAGGCCTAACTCCCTTTGAGTTGCTCAAAGATGGCTGGCTCTACAACCTGCACTTTGCCGAATCTGGCGTGACCCCTTTGTTAAACTGCCCCATGCCGGACAGCAGCCGCAAAAGTGAAGATGCCAAGGCACATGTGGGCCGCGCAGAAACTGTGGCCTGGGCTTATGAGCGCCCCAAAGGTGGGCGTAGTTTTGGTTTCACCGGCTGTGATTTGCATGCCAATTGGGCGGATGCCAACCAACGCCGCCTGGTGCTGAATGGCATCCTTTGGACCAGCCAAGTGGAAGTTCCAGCCACAGGCGTGGACTCAGCAATCACCCCTGAAGCGCTGGCAAAAAACTGGGATCGCAAAGTCTTCCTGAAAAAGACCGCTGCCAAGAAGTAGCCGCTGACATGGCCTCCCTTCCCCAAGATGGTCTGAAGCACCTCGCCGAGAGTACGGGCCTTTCTGTGTCCACCGTCTCACGCGTGCTCAGTGGCAAAGCCGCAGCTTACCGGATCAGCGCAGAGACCCAGGAACGAGTGAGTTTGGCAGCCGGACAGCAGGGCATTGTGGTCAATGAAGTCGCGCGTGGCCTCCGCTTACGCACGACTCAAACCATCGGGCTGATCATTCCTGATGTATCCAACCCGTTCTTCGCCGCTCTGGCACGACAGGTGGAGCATTTGGCACGGGCCAAAGGATACTCAGTGCTGCTGGCCGATTCCCAAGAAAATGCCGATGTCGAAGCCGAGTCCGTCCGCCTCATGCGCAGCCGCCGAGTAGATGGCCTCGTCATCGCTCCTGTCGGTGTCGATTCCTCTCGCCTCCGCCCTCTCGGGGCCGAATCGCTTCCTCTTGTTCTGGTGGATCGTATTCCCGCCGACTACAGCGGCCCTGGGGTCACTTGTGACAATCAGGAAGCTGCTCGCATAGCCGTGCGTCATCTTCTGGATCATGGGCACCGCCGAATCGCCTGCCTCCAGGGGCTTCCACAATCCTCCGTCAATCAGGATCGAGTGCTTGGCTACCGCCAAGCTTTGCAGGAAGCTGGCATCCCTACTGATGACCAACTCTTGATTGGAGATGGTTATGCCATCGAAACAGGCTGCGCGGCAGTACATCAGCTTTTTGAACCTCCACAGGGCCGACCGACCGCCCTCTTAGCCTTGGGCAACCTCATCGCTCTAGGCGCTCTCCAGGCGCTGCGTGCCCTCCATCTGCAAGTGCCCTCTCAGGTATCCCTCATTTCCTTCGATGAGCAGCCCTGGGCGGAGCTGATTGATCCCCCCCTCACCACACTTTCCCAGCCCGTGGAGGCCCTCGCCGCCCAGGCCATGGACCTGCTTTTTCTCCAGTTTCACTCAGACACAGAGCTTCCTCAATCCCGCACCCTGCTCCCCGTCTCACTCATTCAGCGCAGTTCCGTTACTGCCCCACTTCCTCTAAGTGCCATTTCCTAGTCTTGCTCTAAGTCTAGATTTCCAGGATAATTAAAAACGACCTCTGCATGAATACCTGGATGCTCCCTTGCCTCCACACCGTCCCCATGACGGGCAGCCTTTGTCAAGGTGCCTTATCCCAGCTCAGGCTTCCAGTTTCAACTCCCCGTTTCTTCCCCACCGATCCCCAGATGGGGAGGATGTGGGGATTCCATGGGGATCTCAAAATCGTCATTAAATCGTTCATTCTAAACGCTTTAGGTCACTTCCATCCCCAAATGGGGATAAATTTGATCGCCTCCCCTTTCCCCAGACAACCATTGTTCCGTTTCAACATTAACCGAAAGAATCCCTTTTGCGCAATCGTTTGCGCTTATCCTGCCATGAAACTCTTCCCACGTCTCCTGCTGCTCGCTCTGGCCCTCGCCGCGCCTGCTTGCAAGCCCTCTGCCTCTGCTCCAACCGACTCGGGTAAACCGAAAGTCGCTTTGGTGATGAAGTCGCTGGCGAACGAATTTTTCAGCAACATGGCAGAAGGTGCCAAAAAGCATCAAGCCGCTCATGATGGAGATTACGAATTGCTGGTCAGCGGCATCAAAAACGAAACCGATTTAGCCGAGCAGGTAAACTTGGTGGAACAGATGGTGGCTCAAGGAGCGAAGGCCATCGTCATTGCTCCTGCAGATTCCAAAGCCCTGGTCCCCGCTTTGAAGCGAGCCCAAAAAGCAGGAGTGTTGGTCATCAACATTGATAACAAACTGGATGCAGATGTCCTAAAACAAGCCGGACTGAAGGTGCCTTTTGTCGGTCCCGATAACCGCGAAGGAGCCAAGCGTGTTGGAGAGACATTGGCCAAGAAACTGAAAGCGGGCGATGAGGTCGCCATCATTGAAGGCATCACCACCGCCTTTAATGGCCAGCAGCGCCGTGCGGGATTTGAAGACGCCATGAAAGCCGCTGGTATGAACATCGTGGCGTCTCAGAGCGGTCAGTGGGAGATGGAAAAAGCCAACACGGTGGCAGCAGGCATCCTCAGTGCTCAACCCAATTTGAAAGCTCTGCTTTGTGCCAATGATAACATGGCCCTCGGCGCAGCAGCGGCAGTACAAGCCGCAGGTAAGACAGGCCAAGTGCTGATCGTCGGTTTCGATAACATCAGCGCTCTCCAGCCCCTGCTGGCCGATGGCCGCGTGACGGCCACCGCCGATCAGCATGCAGATCAACTCGCCGTGTTTGGCATTGAGGCCGCTCTCAAGGTGCTGAAAGGCGGAGCCTCACCCGAGGATCAGACAACAGCAGTCGATGTGATCGCAAAGTAAGGTGCCACTGAACCATGAACCTTCGCCGCTGGACTGACTTTCTTGTACTCCTTGCTGTCTGGGCAGGGATGATCGTGCTATTCGGCATGATGCGTGACAGCTTCTTTAGCATGGCCACGCTGGGTTCCGTGGCCAATCGCATCCCTGCCCTGGCCCTGGTGGCTACTGGTATGACACTGGTGATGGTCACCGGAGGCATTGACCTTTCCGTGGGTTCTGTACTGGGCTTTTGCGGAGCCGTTGTCGGAGTCATGATGGCTGATCTGCACTGGGGATTGCCCGGCGCCATTTTAGCTAGCCTTGTGGTGGGGACGCTGATGGGCTGGATCAATGGCTGGATCAGTGTGAAACTGCGGCTGCCATCCTTTATTGTTAGTCTAGGCATGCTTGAAATTGCCCGAGGACTGGCCTTTCTGACCACGGATTCTCAAACGAAGTACATTGGCGAAAGCATCGAGTCCCTAGGTGCACCCTTCGGCGGCTTGGTAATCTCACCTGCCTTTCTCATTGCCCTGGTCATCGTTGCTATTGGTCAGATCATGCTATCGCACATGAAGTTAGGCAGACATTTAATTGCCATTGGCGCTAATCGTGAAGCCGCCTTGATCTCAGGCGTCCCGGTGGATCGCCCCCGCATCTTTGCACACGCTTTGTTAGGCACCCTCACCGGACTCGCTGCCGTCTTCAACTGCTCACGGCTCGGTTCTGCGGATCCCAATGCGGGGGTGGGTTTTGAGCTCTCAGCAATCGCCGCCGTGGTGGTCGGAGGCACCAGCCTCATGGGCGGGCGTGGTTCC
>JAOZVT010000279.1 GCA_025869455.1 Prosthecobacter sp. | reverse complement strand
CAGATTTCAACGTGAACGCGTCCCGAAATGGCCCAGATTTGGAAATGAATCAACACCCAAGATAGGGCGACAGGGCCCAGAGCGGCACCGAACCCCGCCATAGCTATGAGGCGCCAGGCATCGGATCTCTGCAACCTTGCCTCGTGGGCGGCAGTCCGCAGGGACAAGGCACCGACGACAGCCGCCCCAGCGTACAGCAGGGCGGCCGTCGTGAACGCCCCCAGCCCTGCACCCAGCCGCTGGACCATGGGGGTACTGATGCCGAACAAGGCCGCAGCCAGTAAGGCCAGCAGGCCGCCTCGCAAAGCTGGCAGGGACAGAGATTCGCTCGCCATGGATGCCTTATTTGACGGTGAACCGCACCGTGATGCTCTTCTTGCCATTGGTGGTCAGCACCGCGACTGCCTTCGCCCCTTTGGACAAGGTGACTCCCTTGGCCTCCAGTTTGTTCGCCCCTGCCGGCTTCAGGGTCGCTTCTAACTTATCCGCACCGTTGAGCACTGTCAGCTTGCCCTCGAACCGTGAGGCATCCGCATCTTTGCCGTGGTCTTGGATGTAGATATTCGCGCCGTCGGAAGATGCGACTAACTCAAACGACAAATCGGCAGCGGTTTGCACGACTCCGCCATGGACAGGGGCGGCGGCACCATGGGCCATGGCAGCAGGCGCACTTGCCAGGGATGCCATCACGATTGTGGTGGCTGCTATCAGTTGGGAGAAGTTCTTTTCATGATCATTTGGGTCGCCTTTAGGTGAGTTTGTTTCACTGGAGCGCTTCAAAAGGCAGCGCTCCGAGGCCTCTATCAAAAAGTTGGAAGTAATACAGTCGCAGTGAGGGATCAATAGGCCTCCTGGGCTATGGGTTCGCTTTCGGCGTGTGCGCTGCTGCCCTCAATCAAGCGCCGGGTGGCACTTTCGCCAAAAAGCCAGACAGGCACCAAGTGAAGTTGACAACGGGATAGGCTATGGCAGGGAGCATGCGGCCAAACCTCTCGAACACAAACTACAGAATCATCCTGAAGATATAAGCCAACTGTATTATCGAAAGCCGATAACGATGCCCGATACCATCCGTGATATTCTTCTCGCGTTCGTGCGCGTGCACATTCTTCATCACGCCGTCTCTGAGCGAATTTACGGCTCAGGCATGGCTGAAGAACTGGCCCGGCATGGCTACAAGCTCAGTCCAGGAACGCTCTACCCTTTGCTTCACCGTCTGGAAGAGGAAGGCCTCTTGGTCAGCGAGTCCGAGGTGGTCAAAGGAAAAGTGCGCAGGTACTACACCGCAACTGCAAGCGGCAAGCGAGCGTTGAAGGCTGTGCAGCCGCGTCTTGCAGAACTACTCAGTGAAGCACTACCCGAGAAACCAACCCATGCCACTCGACACCCCAAATAGTCCGCCCTGAACAATTCCGTTTTCAGCCGCAGGCATGTCGGTGCTCATGCG
>JAOZVT010000278.1 GCA_025869455.1 Prosthecobacter sp. | reverse complement strand
ACCGTGTTTGACCCCAGCAAGAATGGCGGTCAGGTCATGGAAGCCAAAGGCGGTGACATGATGATGAGTTCCATGATGATGGGTGGTGCCGATTCCATGGATAAGATCTTCCTGCCGGGTTATGACAAACGCAAACTGACCAAGGAAGAAGAGAAGGCTGCCCAGGCCGCACGCGAGGCCATCTGGAAGGAAGAAGCCACCTTCTACGGCATCCCCGAAAAAGATCAGAAAGTTTACTTCCGTGACCGCGCCCTTCAGGTGCGCAGTTGGGTGCGTGCGGCTGAGCTGGAAAGCCCCGCTCCACGTGGCCACTACCTGCGCGAGTTCGGCCAGAGTGACCGTGAGACCATCGAGAACGCGAATCTAGAAGCAAGTGTGCCTCAGGCTCTCGCCATGATGAATGGTCAGTTGATGCCCCAGATTTTGAATCGCCATAGCCAACTCATGCTCACCGTCAGCAAGGCTCAATACCCAGATGACAAGGTGGAAGCCATCTATCAGACCATCCTTTCCCGCAAGCCCACCGCCCGTGAAAAGGAAGTGTGGCTGAAAGTGCAGGATGAAGGTCTCAGCAGTTATGAAGACCTTGTGTTTGCCCTGCTGAATACCCAGCAGTTCATTTTCATTCAATAATCACAGTAGCAACCGAACCGAAACTCAAACGATCATGAAGCAAGAACTCGCTAACAAACTTTTGCGCAGTGGTGAAATCAGCCGTCGTGACTTCGCGGCCAAAACGGCTTCTTCTTTGCTCGGCGTCGGGCTGCTGGGTAGCTACATGGGTGGCAAAGCTCAGGCTGCATTTGAAAATTCATCCAAGCTCAAGCAGGTGGCCACCGCCAAAAACGTGATCTACCTCTACATGTCTGGTGGCCAAAGCCACATGGACACCTGGGATCCAAAAGAAGGCGTGGAAACCGCTGGACCCACGAAGCCGATCAAGACCAGTGCCGATGGCGTGCGCATTTCAGAATACCTGCCGCTGAGTGCCCAGCAGATGCACCATGCCTGCGTGATCAATAGCCTCTCCTCCACCCAGGGCGCGCATGAGCAGGGAAACTACATGATGCACACCAGCTATGACATGCGCGGTACCATCCGCCATCCGGCCATGGGCGCTTGGCTGAATGTCTTTCAGGGCGGCGGTAACAGCACCTTGCCTAACTTTGTGTTTGTCGGAAACGATAGCCGCCACCCTGGTGCAGGATTTTTCCCCGCACAGTTCAGCCCTTTGTATGTGAGCAATCCCGAAAACGGACTGAAGAATGTGAAGCTCCAGCCAGGCCTAACCGAGGATCGTTTTGCCAAGCGCATGAACCTGGCCGATGAACTGGATGCAGATTTCCGCAGCACCTTCCCTCATCGCAATGTGAAGGCTTACAGTGACATGTATGATGATGCCATGGCCATGATGAAGTCTGAGGATTTGAAAGCCTTTGACCTCACGGAAG
>JAOZVT010000277.1 GCA_025869455.1 Prosthecobacter sp. | reverse complement strand
ACCGTCAGTGCCGCTGGCACACTTCAAGGGGGAGATCTAGTCGCTAGCAAAATCACCGCTTCGCTCGAAAGCGGAACCGCCACCATCGAAAATGCCATCGATTTCGGAACCATCGTCCGCACCATCGAAGTTCCCAATGCAGACGCTACTCTGGCCCTCACTGGCAATGTAACTCTGAATGGCATTAACAATGATCGCCTCATCAAGACCGGGTCTGGAACACTGGTGTTAAATGGTACCAATACGAATCTCATTCGCATGGCCATTGGTATCCAATCTGCCACCACACCAGTCGATGGCGGCATCGTCTTATTCGGAAACAAAAATGCGCTCGGAAATTCTAAAACCTTCTTGAACTACGGGGTTCTGAAAGCATCCACCGAACTCATCGGAGCAAACGCATTGCCCATCGGCATTTCGTTCTCAGGTCGTGATGGCTCACCTTCTGTGCTTGAAGGCGAATCCTTTGAATTCACCGGAGCTGATAGTGAGTTGTATAGCTTAGCCGCAGGGTCTGGTGATATTCGGGCAAATGTGAACAATCACACCATCATCAGTGGTCCCGTCTTTGCCTCCACCAGCTCCACCATCACAGGTCTAGCAGTCGGCGGTTCTGGGAAACTGACTCTGAGTGGTGCTCTCTCCAGCTTCACCACAGCCCTCAAACTCAAAGACTCCGTGACCGTGGAACTCAACCCAGGTAGCTTTGATAGCCTGAGTTCTACGAATGCCGTCGTCTATGAGACCCTGAGCCTTGCCACCGGCACCACTCTTGCCGTCACCACCATCGGCACCACAGGTGTGGCTAAAGCCTACTCCAGCGTGAATGCAGAGAGTGGCTCAGTGATCCAGTTTGACATCGGTGGCACTGCCAGAGGCGACGCTGTGTCTGGCTATGACGTCCTAAGTTTTGCTGCCACCGCAGCCCCTGTCGCACCGCCTACTTATACCTTCGCTGGTGCGATCAAGGTGCAGTTCGTTTCAGGCTTTGTTCCAGCCGCAGGCCAGACCTTTGACATCCTCGACTGGGATGCTTCAGCGACACCAGATTTCGCAGCGGTGAGTTTCGACCTGCCAGACGTTTCTGGCGCTAATCTCATCTGGGATACCTCAGATTTTACCACCGATGGCACGCTGAAGATTCTCCTGAATGTGGTGACTGTCGAAGTGACACCCGTGACTCAGAACCTGAACGTGGGAGATACCGCCGTCTTCACCGCCACCGCCACCGGCCCAGGGACCATCACTTATCAGTGGCAGTATGGAACAACGGACATTCCTGATGAAACAGGTACCACGTTGACCATCGAAAACGTCGCCGTCGTCAATTCAGGAAACTATCGCTGCGTCGTCAGCAATGGCGTTGACACCGTAGCTAGTGAACCCGTTACCTTAACCGTCACCCCAGCCGTCACAGGCTTTGTCGCCAGCAGAACTCCATCCACAGACCTCCTGTATGTCGGTGACAAAGTGACCTTCAAAGTCACGGGCGGTGGCTCCGGCCTCACCTATCAGTGGTTGAAAGGCTCCTCTCCGATTGAGGGTGCCACTAGCAGCACTTATGTGATTGATGCCACAGCTACCACAGACACCGCTGACTACAGCGTCCTCGTCAGCAATGGCGGCCCCCAGGTTCCTAGCAACGTGGTACCACTGACCGTCTTGACAGCATCCCCCGTGATTGTCACGGACCCGACTCCACAGCAGTTACTCAAAGTAGGAGATGCCTTCTCACTTCAAGTCACCGCCACCGGTCGCCCACCCCTCCGTTACCAATGGTCACGCGATGGCAAACCTATCTCTGGGGCCACCCGCAGTAGCTTCTCCTCACCCTCAGCTACACTTGTCCAGGGCGGCACTTACACCTGTGAAGTGTCCAATCAGGCTGGCGAGAGCGATTCAAGCGACTCCGCCTTAGTCGGTGTCGTCTTGACCAATACCCTCAATATCAACTTGGCTGCTGGGAAGAACGGAAGCTTCAAAGTACAGGCCAATGGCCCAAACCTAAGCTTTAACTGGCTCAGAGATGGGGCGGCTCAGCCACCTGCGAATTTCTCCCTCTCTCAGGATGGGAAAACACTCACAGGCACCGCACTCCTTGTCGAAGACTACGGCACCTACGCCTGCACCGTCACCATGGGCCTCCTGACCCAGGTCGGCGGCACTCATAACCTGAAAGTCTTTGACCAAGCTCCTGAAAGTCCTGAAACGGTAGAAATGCCAGACGGCATCATTGGCGGCAGTTACACCTACGCCATGCCATACACCGTCAGCGAACCACCGCGCGAAGCACCTAGCACCTTTGCCGCCAAAGGCCTCCCTTCCGGCCTGAAGATGGATACCAAAACCGGCATCATCAGCGGACGCCCGACGAAGTCTGGAGACTTCAGCGTCACCATGACCGCGAAGAACACCCTGGGTTCCACCACCACCATCGGGTCTCTTCTCATCAAAGCCTACCCAGATAGCCTCTCCGGCGTCTATGTCGGTTTGGTCGAACGCTCCACTGAAATCAATGGCAGCCTCGGCGGTCGCGTGGATCTCACCGTGACCACCACCGGCTCCTACTCCGGCACCCTGACTCTGGGAGCGACCAAGTATAAGCTGAAAGGCATTATCGAAGTGAATGCCGAAACCCCTGATGCCGAAGAGGTGCCTACCGTCCTCAGCCTGATCGTCCCACGCAAAGGCGACCCCGTCCCCCTCCAGGTGGACATCGTCCTCACCCTGAACGAATCCGAAGATCGTTACCTGACAGGTTCCGTGAGTGACGGAGTCAATACCGCAGCGATGGAAGGCTACCGCTACAAATGGAATGTCAAAACCGGGCCAAGCGCCACCGCTTATGCCCAGTATTACACCTTCCGCACAGAGCTGGCCGAATCTGAACTCATAGGTGACTCCACCGTACCTCAGGGCAGCGGTTACGGCACCTTCACCCTCAAGCCAGACGGCAAAGTGAAAATAGTAGGCTCCACGGGCGATGGCCAGAAACTGACCCTCGCTAGCTACCTGGGACCCGTCGGTGAAATCCTCGTTTACCAAACAGTTTACACCCCCGTGAAGGGCTCCATCGGTGGTTCCCTAGAAATCACCGCCGCCGCCCAGCCAGAAGACAACACCTTGACAGGCGAGCTCTCCGTCATCCGTCCCGCCAATGCCAAATCCCGCGCCTACAAGGAAGGTTTCGGCCCGCTGGAGCTCGATGCCTTCGGTGCCGCCTACACCCCAGACACAACCACAGTCGCCCTAGACCTCACCGCTGGCAGCTCCGCCAACCTCCTGTTCACCGAGGCAGGCCTCACCAGTGAATTGGTCGAAACCTCCCTGGCAGACGTCACCGTCACCATCAATGCCAAAGACAAGACCGTTATCACCTCCCCAAGCCCATCACCCACCCTGACCAAGTTCAGCAGCTTGAAGTCCAAGACAGGCCTCTTTGCCGGAACCTTCACCTTGAGTGACGAGAACCCCATCTCCGCCAAGCCACCCATCCTGAAGCGCAAAAGCAAATTCCAAGGCGTCATCGTGAAGGAACTCACCGGCTACTATGGCTACGGCTACTTCCTGCTGGACCAGCTCCCCACCACAGAACCTCCGACGACCACCAAGACCTCCCCAAATCTCTCCGGGCACGCGGAATTCGCGCCTGTCGAGGAATAGACGATATTCATCTGACGTGTTGACGGGAAGGCTGCCCTAGAGCATACTGACTGCGTCAACACGATTTGGGGGCGTCCTGGTTTCGACGGGTAGTCTGCGATCGGGGTGGCATGCCGAGGATGATTCGTTGGCCTCGTTAATCACCGGATCAAACAAACAAAAGCAAACTCATCTGAGCTCGCTCTCGCGGCCTAAGCACCGCGACATCTTCGAGGCAATGTCTGGTAGCCTCGACGATGACTTTACCAGACTGGCTGGCTGATCGGGCGACCGGGTCGAAAGCGAGATTTAACAGGACGCTGGGTAAAAGGTATTCTGCCAGTTGAAGACCTTCTATCGAGATTAAAAAACCGGATATGCATGTAGAAGCTTCGATTTATGGCCATTCGGACAGGGGTTCGATTCCCCTCGCCTCCACCATTTTAGAAAGCGCCAGTGAGTTGTTCCATCAACGCTGGCGCTTTTTAATGCCCAGATGCTTCGGCTGACCGATGAGGGCAGGGGATGCTATTTCGGTATCCTGCTTAAAGGTGGGTGGTGTGGTGTTTGAAGTTCTGTTAAGAAAGAAATCGCATTGCATAATACATGGTTATACCCATTGCTTATCAGGCCTGCGCTCGTAAGGTTGCCCATGTCCGATCCTCGTAACGCTGCTCACGATAAAAAAGTCAGTCACGATAAAAAACATCATGAGGAGGCCGAAGCGAAGCATGCTGAGACTTCCGCTTCATCTGAAGCCCTTCCAATCATGGCGGAAGATACCCCTTCTGGGGGCAATCCCTCCCCTGAAGCCGTAGCCATTCATGAGGGCTCTCTGGCCGTGCTCGCGCAAATGAAGGACATGGAATTCCATTCCCGCGCGAACCTTGAGCGTCTGAGTACCCTGATGCTCACCGTCGAAGATGACCTGAAACAAAAAGACTTCGCCAAGTCCGTGGGCGATCTTTTCTCCGCCCAAGATACCGTCCAGACCCAACTCACCGCCTTCATCACCGCCTATCAGGCCGAGTGTGCGACGGTGTAAGGGGATTATTACGGCTTATCCCTCATCCGAGGGACTACCGTTTGAGTTGATAGGCATCCGCAGGTTGGCGGAGGGCTTTAATACTGCGGGCTTTTTGAACGAGAAACGATCAATAAAAGCCGAAGAAGGGCATTTCGTCCTTCAACATCACAGACCAAACGACCATCCCTCTCCTCTGGGGAGGAGAGGTTAGGTGAGGAGGACGGTACCCTCTACCAAATGGCCTCGAAGACCATCATCAAGCCAGCCTGCTTCGCAAACTCAATGAGGGCGCGTATCTCCTGCTGTCCTGAATCTCTCAAACTTGCCGCAACGGACTTCACGCCCAAGGTTTGTACCCGATCCCCCGGCATGGATTGAGCTACTCTTGTTGGAATGAAGCGCCACCTCCCATGACCAACCTCAATTTTTATGAGCAACTCCGGGCTAAGTTGCATGCCTGGGCCCAGTCTAGCGATGGTAAGAAGTCCAAGTGGGTCGAGTATCTGCTGATCCTGCCCGACCTCTTTTACCTCCTGGCCGCCCTCGCCCTGGACCCCGAGATCCCGGCCAAACACAAGGCCAAGCTGGGTCTCGTCATCGCTTACATCATCAGCCCCCTGGATCTCATGCCCGAGGCTATCCTCGGCCCCGTCGGCTACCTCGACGACCTCACCCTCGCCGCCTACGCCATCAACCAACTGGTCAACTCCGTGGATCAGAAGATCATCCTCCGCCACTGGAAGGGCGACGGCGACCTCCTCCAGGTCATCCGCCACATCATCGAAGTCGCCGACGAGATGGTCGGCAGCGGCCTCTGGAAACGCCTCTCCGGCCTCTTCAATAACCCGTGAGAGGAAGCTGCTGCTGGGCGGTTTTCATCAGAGACTCCCCGGCCTTGATGTGGAAGAGCCACCGCCGGAGGGCTGGGTATCGCAGGACTCTGCGCCAGCCGATCGGCCAGGAAGAGTAGGGGCTCGATTCCCTCGCCTCTACCATTTCTCCACGGCGCTAATAACTTGGTTCTCAAGTGTTAGTGCCGTTTTGGTTGGGGAAACAGTTGGTTTCTGGACCGGAGAGGCTCACGACTTAACTGTTGCTCGCGAGTCCAGACGTTTTGAGTTAACAGCATCAATCGCCAACGTTGCAACGGAGGGGGGTAATGCGTGTTTCTTCGTCTGAGTCGTAAGATAAGATGGAAAATTCACAGGGAAATAGCTATCCCTCATCCACTTTCGAAACACACCCAAGGCAGTTTCTGGGTATGCGCAACATTCTTGGGGATTTGAAAGGGCTTGAGGAAAGTAGTCAGGATAATTGTGATCATACTTAACCCGTTCACCATGTTCAGAGGCCAAATTGGAAGCCTTCCAAAATTTTGACCACATGATACCAACACTAATGTCGGGAACCGTTTTTTCATTCACTGGGACTCCCCCTTGAATCATGGTTACCACCATGTCAGCAATTTCTTTAAAAATGCTAAAGTACCCATCTGGGACATTGTTGTAATTGAGTGAAACTCGATCATGGAACTCTTTCCAGATATTTGGAATCTTATGCGTGGGATCATAACCTACCTGCGTGTAAATAAAGGCGCGGAGTGAAGATCTTGCAAGAAGTCGGTAATTCCTGAGAGCGTGTTCCTTAACTGTTTGCTGAATCTGAGCTCCTGAGTCGAATGCATAATATTCAAGTACTGCCATGCAGACTTGGTCCGGAAATGCATGATGAGCTGATCCATTGAACTCGACCGATACAAATAGCGAGTTGGCTTCATAGCCCTGATCCTGTAGAAGGTTTGCTATCTTCATGCCACGTGGCTTGAATTGGGCCGCAGACCAATTATTGGCTAGATCTAAGACCAATGTATGGTCGATTCCACACATGCGAGCGAGACCTCTGGCAGTTAAATATGCTGAGCCATCAGGCATTACCCCCATCCCAATACCATCTATTTCTTTTTCAAGGACTGGCTTAAGTTGCATCAGCGTCTGTATTTCGCTGGAGGGGGTGGTGACCTTTTTGGTTGTTTTCTTCATAATGTGTTGATTATTAACATGTTTAGGTGGTGACCTTTCAATCGGAAGTGATGCTTAAAGTTAAAAAACCACCAATTAAAAATACGATTTATATTTAAATGTGTAAAAGTGGAGGGATCCCGAATGAGGCTCTGGATGTAGACATTTTAAGCCCTATCGCTTAGCATCTGCCCACTTGCTTATGATCTTCCGCCAAAAGGCCCGGATGGGAGTTGTTCCCATCCAGGCGTTTTTTTGTTTTTAATGTCCGAGAAGTCGAGCAATCGCCTCCTCAAAGGTTTCTTTGTGCTGTTTGTTCAGTGGCGGATTCCAGTAGCCAATCGCGCCTTCTTCGATTTTACAGCGTTCGGTTTCGCTGAAATATGTCATATTACAGACATGCAGGTGAGTGGCCCCCAGCCTTACTGCTTCATCATAACGTTCATGATCAGCCATTCGCGATCCGATATCCTTGGCTTCGCCGATATAAAGCGGTGCCCAGTAACCATTACTGATTCGCTTGGCCATGATATAGATTGCAGGGAATTTGTCGTGCCAGTGATGGTCGATTGGGTAGATGTAGAACGTAGAGCGGTCGCTTTCGGCATCGGATAACTGCCATTGGATCGTATTATTCATAGGATTGCTGTTTGGTTAAAACAGGACACGGAAGGTCGTGATCACTGCAATTGATGCTTGCATCCTCTATGAACTCCGGTTAAAAACGGCGAGCTGTCCAAGGCACATCGTTCTCGTTCAGAATCCATAAAGGACCTTCTGCAAGGAGAACACAATTAGGGCTCAGTTGGGGCGTGTAATCCTTATCCTACACGTGATCCTGGCTGAGCTCTTTTTATGTTCCACAGAGTTTTTGGTGCTTTTTAACACCTAAAATCTACATGAAGCGTGCATTATGATTACCTTCGTGCCAAGACTTTTTTGAGGCGTGCTTACGTACTTCTTTAGTTATTCACAATTGGTTAGGGTTATTCCCATTTGTTCCACAACAACAAATAGCTGTGTATAAGCGCGAAATTGTGAATAACTCTCGCTTTTCCGAGCCTCAAAAAAAATGCGTATCAAAACAAAAAATCTGAAGAATTTGCCTCGAACTGTCACTTTTGTGGTGGTTGAACGCAATCGCTCTCAGCTAAGAGAGCAGTGAATAGTCTTTCCCCCACCATCTAACCCTAGCCCCCTCTGACACGCCGTCCGCCAGCGTAACCCAGATGCAGTCGAAGGTGCAGGTGATGATGTCACCGGAGGCAAAGTTGCGGGCGAGTTAGATGATGAGTCTGCGTTGAAGGGTGCGGGATTGCGCAGGCCTGCACGGCTGAGCAAGGGAGGCATAGAAGGGTAAACTCGAATCAAGCTTCTCATTCTATGTCTAGTTCGCATAGGCCGGAGGAGGGATTCACAAGGATCTGCCCTTCATCGAATGATATCTGCTCCGACGAGAGCG
The DNA here is from genome assembly GCA_025869455.1 of Prosthecobacter sp. Taxonomy (GTDB): domain Bacteria; phylum Verrucomicrobiota; class Verrucomicrobiia; order Verrucomicrobiales; family Verrucomicrobiaceae; genus Prosthecobacter. The sequence goes on along the minus strand of JAOZVT010000277.1, from coordinate 6,444 downwards.
GTGTCGTCGAGGCCTGGTGGCCCCGGCCTCTCTGTCACCGCACTTCGGGACGCTTCGCGACTTTGTCTATCTTGAGAGCTTATCCTTGCCCTGAAAGACAAAACGCCAACTCCCTCACAGGAGCTGGCGTTTTCTTGTCTTAAAAAGACGGAATCAGGTTACCACTTGATCACAGAACTCGCCCAGGTGAAGCCGCCGCCGAAGGCGACGAGGAGGACGATGTCTCCGCGTTTGATCTTGCCCTGACGATGGGCTTCATCCAGGGCTACGGGGATGGTGGCGGCGCTGGTGTTGCCGTATTGATCCAGGTTGATGAAGGTCTTTTCAGGCGGCACGCCCAGGCGTTCGGCGATGACGGAGATGATGCGGGCATTGGCCTGGTGGGGGATGACCATGGCGATGTCGTCTTTGGTCAATCCGGCCATTTCCAGGGCTTGCTCGCTGGCCTGGCACATGCGGGTGACAGCGTGCTTGAAGGTTTCCCGGCCTTCCATGTGGATGGTGTTCGGGCGGCTGGCCACGTTGGCTTCGGTGATCGGGCAGGCGCTGGCGCCTCCGGGGACTTTGAGCAGGTCGGTCAGGTTGCCATCGCTGCCCATGACGGTGGAAAGGACGCGGCCAGGGGCATCGGTGCCTTCTTCAGCGCGGCGAATGACCACGGCTCCTGCGCCATCGCCAAAGAGCACGCAGGTGTTTCGGTCCTGCCAGTTGATGAGGCTGCTGAGTTTTTCTGCGCCGATGACCAGGGCGGTCGTGCGGTTGCCGATATTGATGAAGTGACGGGCGACCTGGAGGGCGTAGAGGAAGCCTGAGCAGGCGGCGCTGATGTCAAAACAGACGGCGTTGCTGGCGCCGATCTTCTTTTGGACGAAGCAGGCAGTGGAGGGGAAAAACATGTCGGGCGTGACGGTGGCCACGACGATCAGATTGATCTCTTCTGGGGTCACTCCTGCGGCGGCCATGGCGCGGCGGGCGGCTTCACTGGCGAGGTCACTGGTGGCTTGGTCATCGGCTGCTATCCGGCGTGCCTTGATCCCAGTGCGGGAGGTGATCCATTCATCAGAGGTCTCGACGAACTTGGACAGATCGTCGTTGGTCAGGATTTTCTCCGGCATGTAGCTACCGGTACCGATGATGCTGGAGGCGCAGAATGGCTGCGTGCTAGGCGTTGGCATGGATGAGAAGATGTTTAGAAATAGCAGCCTCGATGTGAGGATTGACTTGATGGGAGATGGTGTCACACGCCATGCGGATGGCGTTTTTCATGGCGTAGGCACTGGCTCCGCCGTGGGCGATGATGGTGATGCCGTTGAGTCCTAATAATGGCATGCCACCGGCTTCGTCGGCACTGGTTTTTTTGTGGATGCGTTTGAAGGCGGGTTTGGCCAGCAAGCCGCCGATCTTGGTCCGGGTGGTGCTGACGATCTCGGTTTTGATCATGCCAAAAAGGGCATGGGCCAGCGCTTCGGAGGTTTTTAAGATGATGTTGCCTGTGAAACCATCGCAGACCACCACGTCGGGCGGGGTTTCCCACAGGTCATGGCCTTCCACGTTGCCAATGAAATTGATGCCTGGGGTGGTGCGCAGGAGTTTGGCCGTTTCTTTGCAGAGCGCATTGCCTTTTTCTTCCTCGGTCCCGTTGGACATGAGGCCGACTCGGGGATTATCCCGGCCCATGACGTGCTTGGCATAAGCGCTGCCCATGAGGGCGTTTTGGACGAGGTGCTCGGGCAGGCTGTCCGGATTGGCTCCGGCATCGATGAGCAGCCAAGTCGTGGTCATGGAAGGCATGACGGAGGCGATGGCGGGGCGCTCAATGTGGGGAAGGGTGCGCAGTTTGATCAGGCTGGCGGTCACAGCGGCTCCGGTGTGGCCGGCGCTGACCACGGCATCGGCCTTGCCTTCCTTCACCAGATCCACGGCGCGGGCGATGGAGCTGTCCTTTTTCTTGCGCACGGCGTCCAGGCCGCTGTCGCTCATGTCCACGATCTGGCTAGCCGGGACGATTTCCAGTTTGTCACTGGCGGGAATGCCCTGAGCCGCCATTTCACGCTCAATCATATCCGGCATCCCAACCAGAAAGATCTTTTCCAGTCGGGGGAGGGTTTCTAGGGCCAGCTTCACGCCGCCCATGGGGTTTTGCGGGGCGTGATCGCCACCCATGACATCCAACGCGATTTTCATGCCTCAGGAGCTAGTGTTTTCAAAATGATGAACGGGAGTGTAAAGCGTGGCTCAGGCAGTTTGCAAATGCGGATTCATTTATGGAGGCTTCCGAAAACTCATTTTATGGAGAATAGCCATCCTGGCTGTTCAGACACAGGGAGATGACACAGGCAGGATGCCCGTGCTCCATGCTAGAGTTTATGGGAAAGGGTACTTTGAAAAAGTCCAAAAGTCATCCTGACCGCCCGAAAACCGCTCATGGGAATAAAACGCTTGGTTGTTTGCTGCCTACTTCTAGTGAATAATATCAGTCTGTGATTCAACGTGAAGCACTCTCGCCACCCAAAGTCTCCTGGGCACAGGATGGTCAAGCCGTGGTCATGACCTTGACGGGGGACTGGCTGCGTGAAGGCCCTGCCTTAGCCCTGGAAGCGGAGCCTCCCCAACACTGGCCAGAACGCTATGAAACGGGGGAGCTGGGCGAGTTTGATTCCACACTCCCAGCTTTTCTTTTGGCTCACCTGCGTTCGGTGGAGGCGGTTAAAGATAAAGAACCCTCTCTCCTGGGGCTTCCAGACAACCTGCGCGGTCTCATGGAGCTGGCCTTGGCCGTGCCTGAGCGGAGCGATGCCAAAGGTCAGTCGGATGATGATTCGGATATCAAGGAACTGGGCAAGATGACGCTGCGCGCCTGGGCAGGAATCCGTGCGACGGTGGAGTTCGTCGGAGAGTCGGTTCTGTCTTTTGGGCGATTTTTCGCGGGCAAGGCTCGCTTTCGAAACAGTGATTTTTGGCTGACCCTGCAAGAATGCGGTATCGAGGCCCTGCCTATCGTGTCCTTGATCAGTTTTTTGATCGGCCTCATCTTGGCCTTTGTGGGGAATGTACAGCTCACCAATTTTGGGGCCAATATCTTCGTGGCTGATTTGGTGGGCATCGCCATGGTGCGGGAAATGGGCGTGGTGATGACGGGCATCATCATGAGTGGTCGCACCGGAGCTTCCTTTGCTGCGCATATTGGCAGCATGAAGGCCAATGAGGAGATTGATGCGCTCAAGACCTTTGGCCTGAACCCGTTCGATTTTTTGGTGCTACCGCGCTTGCTGGCGCTGTTGCTGATGATGCCCATTTTGACGATTTATGCGAATATTGTGGGCATTCTGGGTGGGATGTTGGTGGGCTTTTTTGTGGGCATTCCGCCGGTGCTTTACTGGAATGAAACGCTGCTGTCGGTGGATCTGACCACGGCCTCTCTGGGTGTTTTTAAGAGCTTCTTTTTCGCCGTAGCCATCGCCATCAGCGGCTGCATGCAGGGCATGCGGGCAGGGAATTCTTCCGCCGCCGTGGGGCAGGCCACCACACGGGCCGTGGTTACCTCCATCACGGCTATCATTGTGCTGGATTCCGCCTTTGCCGCTATTTTTACTATTTTAGACATCTGATTCATGAGCGCCCCCATGCCAGAACCGAAAGCCAAGATCTCCATTCGGGATCTGACCATGGCTTATGGTTCCTATGTGGTCATGAGTGACCTGAATTTCGACATCCAGTCGCGAGACATCTTTGTCATCATGGGCGGCAGTGGCTGTGGGAAGAGCACCTTGCTCCGCCACCTCATCGGCCTGCGGGAACCTGCCAAAGGGACGGTCTTTTACGATGGTGAAAACTTCACCACGGCAGAGCCTGATGAGCGGGAGAAATTCATTCGTCGCTTCGGGGTCATGTACCAGTCTGGGGCACTCTGGTCCTCGCTGACCCTGGCTGAAAACATCGCGCTGCCGCTGGAAGAGTTTACTTCCATGACGCCCAAAGCAGTGCGTGAACTGGTGTCTTATAAGCTGGCTCTCGTCGGCTTATCCGGGTATGAGGATTACTATCCTAGCCAAGTCAGCGGCGGCATGAATAAACGCGCAGGCATTGCTAGGGCCATGGCGTTGGACCCAGATATTTTGTTTTTGGATGAGCCTGGAGCAGGGCTGGACCCGCTAAGTTCTCGGCGGCTGGATGACCTCATTTTACGTCTGCGTGATAGCCTGGGTTCCACCGTCGTCATCGTGACGCATGAACTGGCCAGCATCTTTGCCATCGCTAATAACAGTGTTTTCCTGGATACTGAGACACGTACCTTAGGCGCAGTCGGAAATCCGTCAGAGCTCAAAGACCATTCTGATAATCCTAACGTGCGGCGCTTTTTGAACCGTGGAAAAGAGTCCGCCGTCACGTCACCTTAGCCTTTACCATCGTTCATGAGTCAAAAAGCCAATCCCACCCTCATCGGTGCCTTCACCCTCATCGGCCTTTTGTTGGCTGGCGCTGCCGTGGTCCTATTTGGGGCAGGGAAATACTTTGAGCGCTCTCACCGCATCCTCCTGCATTTTGATAAAAGCGCCGTGGGGCTCTTGGTCGGGTCAGACGTGCGCTTTGGCGGCGTTCGCATTGGCCGTGTGGCCTCCATCAATGTTTTGGTGGATGCAGAGAAGAACCGTAAAATCATCCCCGTCGTCGTGGAACTGGCAGAAAAGGATCTGCAAGCCATCGGCTCCACCTCCGGCGTCAGCATTGATTTCTCCACTCCTGAGGGGGTGCGTATCGCCGTGGAGCGCGGCCTGCGTGCCGGGATGAAGCAACAGAGCTTGCTCACGGGGCTGCTTTACATTGAGTTCGACATCGTGCCTAAAGTCCCCGGCTTTATTTATGAAGGCCCCACGGTAGCCAAGTATCCCATGGTGCCGACCATCCCCACGGAAATTGATGAGTTGATTGCTGGCGTGGCAGATGGTTTGAAAAAGATCAATGCGCTGGATTTGCAAGGCGTGGTCAAAGATCTGCATGATGTTTTAGAATCCGCTAAAACGCAGTTGGATGACCTCAACATGAAGGGCATCAGCGAAAATCTGGTGGCTGTTACCCAGGATGTTCGGAATTTCACCAGCAATGACAAGCTGGCCTCCGCCATTCAGCATCTCGATGAAGCCTTGATCGAGTTCAAAGAGCTCAGCGTGAAAGCGAACAAGGGCATCGAACCTGCCTTGGAAGAGTTCACCAAGGTCACCCAAAAAGCGACGGATAGTTTGTCGAAGCTGGAGGAAGTCGGAGACGAACTGGCGAAAACAGCGAATCCACGCGGCCCGGTGCTTATGCGTTTGCAGGCCGTGCTTCAAGAAACCGAACGCGCCGCCCGTGCCATCACCGAGCTGGCGAATGATCTGAAACGTAACCCGAACGCCCTCCTCATGGGCAAGGATAACAAAGAATGATATCACGATACTTTCTACTGATCAGTCTTCTGATCCTGCCTGCTTGCAGTGTGCTAAAGCCTGTGAAAGATCCGGCTTCTCGGCATCTGTTAGACCCCGCCATTCCTTTTCGCGCGGGGGCCTCATCCCGCCCTTCCTTAGCCATCGCCAGCCCATCTTTACCAGCTTATTTAGATCGGCAGCAGTTGGTGACTCGGGATGGAACTGGTGCCGTCCAGGTTCTTGACAATCATCTTTGGTCTGAGCCTTTGACCAAGGGCATCAGTCGCGTCATGGCGGCCGATCTCAGCCGCCTCACAGGCTCTACGGGGATTCTCCCTGTGGATGACTTTTTGACCCTGGATTACTCCGCTTTGGTGGAACTGCGAATCTCCCAATTTGACCCGGATGCCTCAGGCAATCTCGTCCTGGAATGCACCTGGAAAGTGCAGCCTGTTAGAGGAGGAGATACTCCGTATCAATCTTTCCGTACCCTCGTGCCCATAACTCCTACTGTGGCCCCGATGACAGGGCGAATGACCGCCATGAATGAGGCCCTGGCACAGCTAGCGCGAGACATCACCCGCCGTCTTCAATGATGGTCCCGCAGAGCTTTCGCCGTCAGCATCTATGGGCCGAGTTTCTGAAACTTATTTGGAGTAATTTGGATAAGCAGAAAGGTGCCACTTCTTCTCAGTTCAGCCCTGATGATGCAAGGTGATAAATGAGGCCTAACGAGTGATGTGTTGAGGTGCTAGCCGGGCTTTGTTGTGTTGCCGCGTTTGGGCTTGGGGAATGGTTGGGGTGTGTTTTGACGAGGATGTAGTTAGGTGTGCGGCGGGTTCGGGCGTCGCGCTGCGGAGTTTTGTTATCGAAGTAAAAGCTGCCTTGTGGTCCAACGGACCACGGGACTTAGCCCAGGCGTTTAGTCCGGGGAAAGAGAAAGTCAGAGAGGATAGGGGTAGGTGTATTTCGCTTCGCTGCCGTGTTCGGGCGTCGCGCTGCGGAGTTTTGTTATCGAAGTAAAAGCTGCCTTGTGGTC
>JAOZVT010000276.1 GCA_025869455.1 Prosthecobacter sp. | reverse complement strand
GGATGACGCAAACGGTGATCATGGAGGTCGTCAGGACAAGGGATGGAAAAAATTCCGAAAACAATAGGGGACGTACCACGAATAACATCTTAGTCATCGAAATCGTATCGAAATCGTGGTCTGTCCCCTATTGTCTCAGTGGAACACCGCTCCACACTCGACGGCACGCCGCCGTATCTCGTGCCGCACGTCGGGCATGCTGGCGTTATCAAAAACGTGCACCTCGGCGTCAGGATAGCCTAGGCGCAAGGTGTCGAAAACTAGTGTACTGCCATAAAGGGAGTGCAGACCTTTACAGCAGGTGAGGATGACGCAAACGGTGACCATTGACACATTGAATGAAAAAATTTAAAAAATTCAAAACCCAGACGAAATCAAAAACCGCCTACCAAATACCGCCCCCCACTCACCAATATTAGACGCCATTTAGAACCACCTCCAAACCCATGAAGCCCGCCACATAAAATGACTAAATCATTCAACCTGCGCAAGCCACGGCTCAATTTCTGCGTAGAACTTATGTTTCGTCTTGAAGGAACGACTACCCCCTTCCAGCCGTTTTAGTTCGCCATCGTCACAAAAGGCTCTACAGTTGCCACGAGGATCAATTAACAAATCCAGTATCAGATGCTTCCGGTCTCCGTTCATAATCTGACGCCCAAGGGCTGTCAGCAATGTGAAAGTTGTGGCATCCATATCAAGCCTAACTTTCTTCGCCTTTCCAAGCAGTGGTTTGATCACTGCGAACAGGTCGTCACTCATTGCCATACCGCTTGGAGAATCCACCATCTCGCAATTTAGGAAGACACACTTGGCAGCCGAAGGCGCGTGCGCGATTAGACGTTCAATCACAGCCTTTTGCAGCCTTGCCGCTTCGCCTGCCGCAACGTATTCATTTACCATTTATTCTCCAGTCGAGTCGGCAGCTCCCACTCGCCCCCATTCACTCTATAGGTTAAATTAAATACATCGGGGCGCCTCGAAGAGTTTCCCTCGTTGTAGCCGGCAGTGATTCGCACTTGAACATTATTTCCCTGTTGCCGAACCAAGGCAGTCACTTCCCTCTCAAAATCAGCATAGGCCCCATTATTGAGGTTCCGTTGTCCATCGCCGGTGCGCTTTCCGTTTCCCGGAACAACGTTAATCATAGACGTCGGGCCACCCCATTGATCTGGCCAAACGTGGAAACCCACGTCTGTATCGTAGGGGCTGGTATAGCCAATACGACGCTGCAATAATGGATCGTTACGACCTACGGGGTTTAGATTTACCGGTCCTTCCACAACGTCAAATCGACCGAGCCCGTCAGTCTTCCACTCCACATCACCAAGTGAATACAACGAAAACAATAGGGGACGTACCACGAATCGAAAACAATAGGGGACGCGAAAACAATAGGAAACAATAGGGGACGTACCACGAATAACATCTTAGTCATCGAAATCGTATCGAA
>JAOZVT010000275.1 GCA_025869455.1 Prosthecobacter sp. | reverse complement strand
AAATCAGTTCCAAGGGAGGCTGGCTCAAATGAGGGGAGCAACATCATGCCCTTCTGATAGGATTGTTACTTGCCGTATGAGGGAAGCCCATGCTCTATAGCAGGAAACGAATCCTATATTATGCCCGCCAAAGCCACTCCCAAAAAGAAGTCGGAAAAAAAGCCCGGCAAAAAAATAAAGGAAATTGCGGCCCCAAAAGCTTCCGCCCTAAAATCCATCCCATTTTGGATCGGGTTTGATCTTGGTGGCACCAAGATGTTGGCCTGCGTTCTGGATAAAGATTACCATGTTTTAGGCACGGCCCGCAAATCCACAAACGGCTCAGACGGCCAGATCAAAGGCCGAAAGAAAATTATCACAGCCATTCAAGAAGCCATCGCCACCGCAGGTGTCGATCCCAAAGGACTGCAAGGAATTGGCATCGGCTGTCCTGGCCTAGTCAATCCAGAGAAAGGTATTCTGATCAACGCCCCCAATCTGGGTTGGAAAAACATGGGGCTAACGGGCATCCTGAAAACAGCCTTCAAAAAACCAGTTTCCGTGCTCAATGACGTGGATGCAGGCACCTTCGGAGAATACAAATTAGGAGCAGGAAAAGGTTCCCGCTCACTGCTAGGCGTCTTTCCCGGCACAGGTGTTGGCTCAGGTTTTGTTTATGATGGAAAGCTCGTTATGGGCCGCAGCGTCTCCGCCATGGAACTTGGCATGATTTATGTCCCCGGCACCCATCTAGGCAGTGGCGTACCAGGAGCCGTGATGCTGGAAGATCTAACCAGTCGCCTTGCTATTGCCTCCCAAGCAGGCGTTGCTTGTTATCGAGGACAACTGCCTGAACTGGATAAAAAAACGCGGGGCAACTTGCGCGACATCCGCAGCAAAGCTCTCGCTTCTGCTTACAATACCGGGGAGGAAGCTGCGCTGACCATCTTCCGAAATAGCGTGAGCTACTTGGGCATGGGCATCGCCGCTGTCATCAATTTACTCGCTCCAGATCACATCACCCTCGGCGGTGGGTTGGTCGAAGAAATGCCCTCCCTTTACCTCACCACGCTCAAAGAAGAGGTCAATCGCTACGCCCTGCCCAGCCTTACCCGTGGGGTAAAATACTCTCTCGCCATGCTCGGTGGAAATGCCGTTGCCGTGGGCAGCGTCGCCTGGCTCAGAGCCAGTACCGACAAATAATCTCAGGATGCTCCCCCACCCCCTGGCACCCTAGATTTTTCCCCACCTTACTGACCTCCCGTCATTCGCCTTCTGCCAACCATGTCTGAACAGCCTGCGCCGCCCTCGTCTGAACACGCCATCATCTATGTTGGTGCAGCCTCACTTTCTCTCATCATGGGCACCCGCGACAGTTCTGGCACTTTCAGCCTGCTGGAACATCTGGACAAACCCTTGCCAATCGCCCGTGATATCTTCCGCACGGGCACCATTACCCGCTCCACCGTGGAGCAGGCCGCAGGCATTCTCAAAGACTACCTGTTGACAGTACGCGAGTACGGCCTGCCCCTCGCGAACATCCGCCTCTATAACACGAACATACTCTCAGAAGCGGCCAACCACGAAATCTTCCTCAACCGCCTGCAAGTGGCAACTGGACTCATCGCACGCTTAATTGACGATGGGGACATGACGCGTCTGGTCTATCAAATCGGCCTGCGCATGCTCAAAAAGAATGCCGAATTAAGAGTTGGACACACCTTTATCTCCCATATTGGCCCAGGAAACACCCGCGCCCTCTATTTTAAAGATGGGCGTCTCGCCGCGTATAGCAACTATCGGTTAGGCATCTTTCGTGCCCGCGAAGCTGTTGCCGGTGCCGATGGTGAATCCTCGCAACATCTCACTCATTTAGAGGAACATATCCGTGGGGTAGTGGATCACCTGGCTCAAGATTACTCGGACTACAAAATTGACAACCATGTCGCGATCGGCGCAGAGATTCAAAGCGTCGCCGCAGAACTGACCACCGCCAAACAAGGTGCCTTCCGCATCACCGAAACAGAATTGGAACGCTTCACCGAAAAACTGGCGGAGTTGAATCCCGATGAACTAGTGCGCAAGCTCCACGTCCATTACACGGGAGGAGAAGGGATTATTCCCGCCCTCCAGACGAACCTAGCCTTGGCACGTCGTTTTGGCGACGATGCTCTCTGGATTCCTGAAGGTGATTTCCAGCGTGAGCTCATGCTGGACCTCATGACGGCCAGCCCCCACACAGCCAACTTTCAGGACGAAGTTGTTCAGGCAGCCTGTGAGATCGGCGTGCGTTACAAGACAGATCGTAACCATGCAGATCATGTCGCTCATTTCGCCCAACAGCTCTTCCGTGAACTCCAGCATCTACATGCGCTAGACCCGAAGTACGAGCTCGTTTTACGCGTCGCGGCGGTTCTGCATGAAGTTGGCATGTTCATCAGCCCGCGCGAGCACCACAAACACAGCCTCTACATCCTGCTTCACACCGAAATCTTCGGTCTCAGTACGGCAGATCGTGAGATGGTGGCGCTTTTGGCCCGCTATCACCGCCGCTACAATCCAGAGCCGAATCACCCCACCTTCTCTGACCTTTCGCGCAGTCAGCGCATGATTGTCTTTAAGCTCGCAGCTCTTCTCCGCATTGCAGATGCCCTGGACCGCTCCCATGCGCAGCGCATCAAAACCATCCAGCTCCGCCCCGAAGGCAGCCGCCTCTACATCCTCACCCCAGGTGTGGATGACACCACGGTCGAGCAGATCGCCATCAACTCCAAGTGTGAACTTTTCCGTGAAATCTACGGCTATGACGTCCTCCTCCTCACCCCTTAACACCAAACAACTGACCAAGTCTCCCCGCTTCACGGATGAACACTTCTTCAATCGTGAACTCAGTTGGCTGGCTTTCAACGAGCGTGTTTTAGCAGAGGCCGCCCGCACCGAATTACCCGTGCTGGAACGCGTCAAATTCCTGGCCATCACCGCATCCAACCTGGATGAATTCTTCATGGTCCGCGTAGGTGCTTTGCAACTATTGAGAGAGCAAGGACGACGTGTGAAAGACCACGCAGGCATGACCCCCACTCAGCAGTGGGATCAGATCCAGCAAAGAACCACCGCCTTCGTCGCGCGTCAGTATGAGATTTTGAATAAAGAGCTGCTACCACTTCTTCGGGAAAAAGGCATCCGCCGCCTCATGCCCGGTGATTTGACCCCAGCCCAGCTCACTCATCTGGAGGCCTATTTTAAAGAACACATCTTCCCCGTACTGTCTCCCATCGCACTGGACGATGAAACTCCGCGCATCTCTGTCCCCGCTCTTCAGATAGCTCTTCTCTGCTCTGTGCAATCCAGCACTGAGGGGAAGCGCCTTGTCCTCTTCAGCCTCCCCTCCAATCTACCTCGCCATGTGCTAGTGCCAGAAGTGGAAAGTGGACTCCATGCTTACCTGAATCTGGAAGACCTCCTTTGTCTCTTCCTGAATCTCTACTTCCCTTCGGAAAAAGTCATCTCCAGCGCCCGCTTTCGCATCAGCCGGAATTCAGACATCGCGGTGGATGATGAAAGCTCCTTTGATTTAGCCAGTGAGATGGAAGACATCCTGCAGGCTCGTCTGCAAAGCCCCACCATCCGCATTGAAATTAAGGACGGCGCTCCGCGTGACCTCGTTAAATCCATTCGCGATCTTTGCGGAGGCAAAACCGCCCAGGTTTACACCATCCCAGGTGAACTCGACCTCCGTGCGTACTTTGTCATCGCTGGCCTCTCAGGTTATGAAGACCTCAAAGTCGAGCCCTGGGATAGCCAAGCATCCCCACAAATCGAACCAGGGGAAAGCATGTTTGACGCGATCAAACGCGGAGACATCCTCCTTCACCACCCCTTTGAAAGCTTTGATCCCATCCTCCACCTCATCGAAGAGGCAGCCGCAGACCCAGACGTCATCGCTATCAAGCAGATCCTTTACCGCACAGCTAAAAACAGCCGCATCATCAGTGCCCTGATCCGCGCTGCTCAGGCTGGCAAGCATGTCACCGTACTCGTGGAGCTAAAAGCCCGTTTTGATGAAGCGCGAAATCTCGAACGTGCCGAAGAACTCCAGAATGCCGGGGCTCAAATCATCTATGGCGTACGCGGCCTCAAGACCCATGCCAAAATCTGCCTCATCATGCGGAGAGAGGCTGGCCATCTCATCCGCTACATGCATTTTGGCACGGGCAATTACAATGAAGCCACATCCAAGCTGTACACTGACATCAGTTACCTAACATGCAGGCTCAGCTACGGCAGCGATGCCAGCGCCTTTTTTAATACCGTCACAGGTCGTTCCCGCTTTGTTCACTATGAACGAATCTCCATGGCTCCATTTGGGCTGCGCGAGCGCTTGCTGACCATGATTCGGAGCGAATCTGAGCGCGCAAAGCAAGGAGAAGAAGCCGAGATCATGCTGAAAATGAATGCCCTTGAGGACAGGGAAATGATCGAAGCCCTCTATGAAGCCTCACAGGCAGGCGTTAAAATCAGGCTCAACGTACGCGGCATTTGCTGCCTGCGCCCTGGTGTCAAAGGTCTCAGTGAGAACATCAGCGTCATCAGCATCATTGACCGCTACCTCGAGCACGCGCGCATTTACCATTTCCGTCAAGGAGGGCGCCCAGTCATCTTCATCTCCAGCGCAGATTTCATGAATCGAAATCTATCCAAGCGGGTCGAACTACTCGTTCCGGTGGAAGACAAAGACGCTAAAAAACGCCTCACAGGCATTCTAGAAACACACTTTTCAGATACCTCCCGTGGCCGAATTCTAAAACCCGACGGCGTCTGGAGCCTAGCACATATCCCTGAAGCCAAGGCCCTACGCTCCCAAGAAATTTTTGCCAAGGAGGCCGCCAAACGCATCCGCCAGCGCAATCAAGCCCCAGATGTGCTGGTACCGCACAGGCCGAAAGAATGAGATCAACCCACGTATTGGGTAATGAACCCCTCATTGCCCTCGGCATCGCGGTAGCGCCCTAATAAAATAGGCTCCCCTTCACGCTGATTGGGAGCCTCGAGAATTTTGCCGCCAGCTTTTTCGATCAGGGCCGCCACGTCAAACACATCCTCGTATTGCAGGCTCAGCCCCGTGGGATTTTTGGAACCATCGTGCCCGCCATGCAATGCCAGAATCGCATCGCCAAAGGAAAGCTCCGACCAAAACTCACTCACAAACACCTCCTCAAAACCAAGGACACTGGTGTAAAATTTGATCGCACGGCGCATGTTCACCGCTAACAACATGAATTTAACTTTCTGGGGGCGCATGTCTGGACTATGCGCAAACACTGCCATCCGTCAGTTAAAATGATATGTCTGCCCCTGTTGAGCCTGTAGATGTCGTCTGCGCTATTATCCAGCGCGGAGATGAATATCTTTTGGCCAAACGCCCCCCAGGTAAGCGCCTAGCGGGTCTGTGGGAATTCCCAGGCGGTAAAGTCGATCCAGGGGAACAAACCACAGAAGCCTTGCATCGTGAATTACAAGAAGAGCTCGGCTGCTGCGTCACCATCCTCCAAGCCGGGCCACCTGTCCTACACGACTATCCTTGGGGCACTGTGCGCCTGCATCCCTTCCTTTGTGAGCTTACAGGAGACAGTCCTGAGCCATTTCCACACGAACACACTGAACTGATTTGGGTTTTTCAAAAAAAACTTTTGAGACCTGATTTGGCTCCGGCGGATGAACCTGTGGTAAAATGGTTAACCACCTTGGCCTAAGTCCTGCATCACAAGTAGTTGGTTACGAGAGTGTTGCGCATTTTGCATGGCGCAACACCTCGACTTTAACGATACTCTTTCAGAGCAATAATTCGGATATATTAATATTATTCGTATTTTAAATGTTTTCTATAATTATTTGATATTTCAGACAAACCATGACAAAATTCTGACAATTACCCAAAGTTGCCATGCACACTCCCGCTCCCCTTGTCAGTCCAGAAACGGCTTTCGCCAGCTTCGATCTCGCGAGCTTCGGTGAGATTCTCGTCCCAGATCATCCCTTACGTTTTGGTTTTCAGGTGGACATTGTCCCCTCACAAAATGCCTGCCAGCAGATCATTCTGGCATTGATCTCCCGCAAAAGTGAGATCAGGGACGGTGTCAAACGCACGCATGGTTTTGCCGTCAGAGTGGATTTAGAAACCGGGGAAATTTGGGACCTCCTTAATGACAGCGGCCTTGTCGGCTGGATTGATCGTCCAATGGACAGCTTCACGGACGAAGAACCCCTCCTGCTAAATTGGGAAGTGGAGCACTATGGAGCGGCCTTGATCCCGAAACTCCAGATCGCTAACGAAGTCTTTCTCTACCCTGCCCTGCGCTTCACAGACGGCATGATCATGGATACCGTCACAGGTAGCGAGGCAGGAATGGGAGCGTTGACCACCTTTTTACACCCAGCGGTGTGGAAAGAGTCTTTGTAAACAGGAAGGACACCGGAAAACGAAGTGGGAGTTGCAGAATCGTCCCCCCTTCGCTATCCCCTTTCCATGCCCCTCACTCCTGAAAGCCGTATTCTCGTCACCGGTGGCGCCGGATTCATTGGTAGCGCCCTCGTCTGGGAACTGAATCGCCGTGGTTGCGAAAACATCATCGTCTCAGACCGTCTCTGCACAGACGAAAAATGGAAGAATCTCGTCCCTCTTCGCTTCCATGACTACATGGATGGCGGCGATCTAGAAAAACACATCCGCACCTCTCCTGAAAGTCTGGGTCAGTTTGACGTTATCCTCCATCTCGGTGCCTGCTCCGCCACCACGGAAAAAGACGCAGACTACCTGATGCGGAACAATTATGAGCTGACCAAAATCCTCTGCAAATGGGCCTTAGAGCGTGACACACGCTTTGTCTATGCCTCCTCCGCCGCTACTTATGGTGATGGTGAACTGGGTATGGACGACCAATTGGCGGATCTCAACAGCCTCAGGCCGCTAAACATGTACGGCTACTCCAAGCACCTTTTTGATCTCCATGCCAAACGCACAGGCATGCTCAATAAAGTCGTCGGCATGAAGTACTTCAATGTCTATGGCCCCAATGAAGACCACAAAGCCGACATGCGCAGTGTCGTCCACAAGGCCTATGGTCAAATCCTCAGCACGGACAAAGTACAGCTCTTCAAATCTCACCGCCCCGACTACAAAGACGGTGAGCAAATGCGTGACTTCCTCTACGTCAAAGATGCCATTCAGATGACCCTTCATCTAGCTGAGCAAACAGATGCCAATGGCCTCTTTAACCTTGGTTCTGGCCAAGCCCACACCTGGGTGCAGCTTGCCCAGGCCATCTTCGCGGCTTTGGGAAAAGAACCCAACATCGAGTTCGTGGACATGCCGGAACACCTCCAGTCCAAGTATCAATATTACACCTGCGCAGACATCGCTAAACTTCGCGGATCAGGTTACACCCAAGAGCTATTCACGCTCAAGGATGCCGTGCGCGATTACGTGCAAGGCTATCTGGTGGGAGACAAGCGCCTCGGAGACGAGAAGTAGTCCCGGCCAAGCCTCACGGCTTTTCATCAGGGGGTGGGGGCGGAATGGCGTCCCCATCCTTACCGCGTTTCTCACGTGCTGCCTGAAACTCCTTCATCACGGCACTGCGGTACATTTCACGGAGCTTTTGTACGGTTTGTACCCGTTCTTCGCCCGTACTGGCTTCCAGCTTCTTCAAAGTTTCCTGGATCTCCGGTTGAGTCATCACGCGCTCATGAAGCTTCTGAGTTTCCTCACGCCGTTCAGGGCGGGAAAAGCTCTGCAACTCCAGCCCCATGCGCTTCACGATCACTTTCGGAAAATCAGGGGAATCCGTCGGTGGCAGCTTGGGAAGTTCACGAGGATCAAAGTGATCCTTGGGTTCGATCTTAGCCAGTATTTCTGCCGCCTCAGGGTCAATTTTACCTAGCGCATCACGGATCGTATCACGCATCTCCTCGTTGGCACGCATGGCCTTATCCTTCGCGGCGATGACTTCTGGCCGGCTCCAAACTTTGTCTAGAGCTTCACGGACACGCTTCTTCTCATCATCGGGGAGCTTATCAAAACCGTCATGCCGCATCGGCGGACGCCCGCCATAGTTGGATGGGCCGCCACGCCATTCCCCCCTGTCTCCCAGGTCTCCATGATCCCCGCGATCTCCCCCTTTAGGCGGACCAAAACGGGGAGGCTTATCACTAGGCTCACCTTTCGGTGGTGGCGGTGGTTCTGCATGCGCGACCAAAGCCAAAGCAGTCAGAAGGCTCGGGAGTGCCAAAAATCTTATCATCGCGTCAATTTTCATCGGATTGAAGGGTGCGCAACCTCGGAAGCTAAAGCTTCGAGATCATCTTGATAAACCCAATTGCAGGGAATGAGTTGCGCACCAACATCATCTTCCGCTCTTTCAAATACCCACACAACTTGGAGCGAGATCAAATTTCAAGGAGGTGAAGGTCTCTTCTCCCGTGACAGACGCAGCCTTTCCTCTTTAAGCTTAATCTCATGTTCATGGGCCTACTCAAACCCACCCGGCTTCGTTGGCGTGTGCTAATTAGCTTACTCCTACTCTTTGCTGCCTGGTTTTTTATACCTCGTCATGCAGATATGGAAAATTTCGATCCTAGCCGCATGGGCCAGATAGAATCAGACATGTGGCGGCATTATTATGAAAAGAAATACCCCAGTCTGGGAGTCGATCTTTTCCTCGCTTCTCATAGTCAGTATGGTTTCTCACCCTGGGACAGTACCCGCATGGCTTGGTATGCCGCCAAGGCAGCCAAACTAAGCCAACCCACTCAACCACGAACCCAAGCCTTTGCCGTCGCCATCCCACCGCTGATTCGGTATTATGAGATCATTCAGCACTCCACCGACTCCGTCTGGAAACCTGAGGAAATAGCTCCGCTGGAACTGGAGTGGTGGGTCATGCGGCGTGAAAAAGCCACTTGGCAGGAATATGGAGAGGCCATCACCACCCTCACTGCCATGACCTATCAAGTACCAGCCGAAAGCGTCCGCCCCGCCTGCATGCTCCGCGCTGAAATGATGCATTACCGGGACGAGCGCCGAAATGGCCTCATGACAGAAGCGGACTGGCAGCACATTACCACTCATCTAGGACGCTCCTGGCAGATGCTTAAACAGGCAGTAACCAAATCAGAAATCGAGCCAGCCATGCTGACCAAACCTTGACCTCTTTCCATCTTGCCCGTTGACTCCCGCCCCCATGCCTGCCGCCCTGCCCATCTTTGAGATTCGTGACGCTGTTGTCTCCTGCCTGAACGATCCCAAGACGCCCAACCTGCTCATCAAAGCCCCCACAGGCTCCGGCAAATCCACCCAGGTACCGCAATTCGTCCTCGATGCCGGAATTCTCAAAGAAGGCCAACGCTGCATCGTCCTCCAGCCACGCCGCATTGCGGCCCGCATGCTAGCCCAGCGCGTGGCCAAAGAACGTCAAGCCCGGCTCGGTGGCGAAGTCGGTTATCAGGTCAGGTTCGACAACGTCACCAGTCGTGACACACGACTGATCTATGTCACCGAAGGCGTCATGCTGCGGTTGCTCATGGAAGACCCTGAACTGGCCAAAATCGGCTGCATCGTCATTGATGAATTCCATGAACGTCATCTTGACGGAGATCTCGTCCTGGCTTGGGCCATCGCCCTTCAAAGAGCACGCCGCCCTGACCTCAAGATCATCGTCATGTCAGCCACCTTGACGCCTGGACCGCTGACAGAATTCATGCAGCCCGTGGAATTACTGGAGTCTCAAGGACGCACCTTCCCAGTCGAAGTGCGTTATCAAACGCCGTCCAAAAACGCCCGCACCAATGAAGTGGAACCCGTCTGGGAACAGGCAGCGCGTGCCTGCGAAGCCCTCGCGTCTGAGTTAGGCAACAGTGGTGACATCCTCGTCTTCATGCCTGGGGCGTTTGAAATTCGGAAAACCATGATGACCATGCAGGGCCGCAGTTTTGCCAAAGGCCGCCGCATTGTCGCCCTTCACGGTGAACTTTCCCCGCAGGACCAAGATGCCGCTGTTACCCAGGGAGAACAGCCGAAGATCATCGTCAGCACGAACGTCGCAGAAACCTCTCTCACCATCGAAGGCGTGCGTGCCGTGGTGGATGCAGGTTTAGCACGTATTGCCAACTATGACCCGCGTCGTGGTATTAATACCCTCACGATTCAAAAAATCAGCCGCGCCAGTGCCGAGCAACGTGCCGGACGCGCAGGCCGTGTCGGCCCAGGGATTGCCGTGCGGCTGTGGGCTGAACGTGAGCACATTCACCGCGCTGAAAGCCAAGCTCCAGAAATTCAACGCTTGGAGTTAGGCGAAGCCCTGCTGGCACTGCACGTCGCCTCAGACAAAGCCAAACTCAAAATCGAATGGTTCGAAAAACCCGCCGAAGCGGCCTTAGTTAGGGCCGAAGGTTTATTGCAGGATTTAGGAGCCATTGCTCAAGGCCGATTAACGCCTACTGGGCTCAAAATGTCAGCCTTCCCCACCCACCCTCGCTTCGCTCGCATGCTCTTAGCAGCCTCAGAGAACGGATGCGTACGCGAGGCCGCACTCTGTGCAGCCATTGCTCAAGGCCGGGATATTTTAATGGTGGGAAAGAACAACGCCTCCCACAAAAACGAAGACTTTTGGGAGCCTGGGGATCTCACCGAATTCCAAGCCTTGCTGCGTGCTTTCATCCGGGCCGAGGCCATGAACTTCGATCCTCAAGCGTGCATCCCATTAAACGTACACGCCATGGCCTCACGTGAGGCAGCGCGCAGTTACGATCAGTTTCTCCGCCTGGCTCAGCGGGCAGGCCTAACAATCAATGACGAAATAGCCACGGCAGAATCTTTGGCAAAAACTTTGTTAGCCGCCTTCAGTGACCACCTCGGTGTGGAAACCAGCGGAGGTAGCCGTATCTATCGTGTCGCAGGAGGTTACAGTGGGAACTTGGCCAAAGATGCTCACATCAAACCGCCGCGCCTGCTCGTCGCCGCAGAGATTACCGAGGTCCAAGGCAAGGCGCTGACAGTCCAGCTCAATCTCGTGACCAAAGTCGAAGAAGAATGGCTGCGTGAACTTTTTCCAAATGACTTCGTGATTGGCAAACGCGCTCAATACGATGCCATCAACCGGCGCGTGATGAATCTGGAAGAAGTGCGCTTCCGCAGACTCGTCCTCAGCAGTCGCGAAAAAGGTGAGCCGGATGCCAATACCGCAGCCACCTTGCTGGCAGATGAAGTCATCGCCGGACGCCTGACTTTAACCCTTTGGAATGAACGCGTGGAGCAGTGGATCACTCGCGTGAATTGCCTGTCCAAATGGATGCCTGATCTCGAAATCCCGCCTATCACTGAGGATGATCGTCGCATCATCATTGAGCAGGTATGCCACGGTGCCACCGCCTATCGTCAGCTCAAAGACAAAGACGTCTTCCCTGCCTTGCATCAGTGGCTCAGTCATGCTCAGCGGGACTTGCTGGATCGTTACGCCCCAGAACGGCTCAACCTCAAAAATGGTAAAACGGCCCGCATCGTCTATGACGAAAAACAGCCTCCAAGCGTGAGTGTCGTCCTTCAGGCCATGTATGACGTGAATGAAAACCCGAAGGTCGCCGGGGGTCGCATCACCGTCACCGTTCATCTCCTCTCTCCGGCCCAGCGGCCCATTCAGACGACTGGGGATCTAGGGCGCTTCTGGAAAGAAAGTTACCCCGCCGTGCGCACCCAGCTCCGAGGCCGTTATCCCCGACACGAATGGCGTTAGCCCCGAGTTTGGGTTTAACCATCGCTCATAACAAAACAGCCTGCACATCTCTGTGCAGGCTGCTTTTAAATAGATCGCGAGAGCAAATTAACGCTCGTCAATCGGCACCACTTTCTGACCGTACGGGCGGCCAACGTATTCGCTCAATGGACGGAAGAGACGGTTTTCGCTCCACTGCTCCAACACATGAGCAGTCCAGCCACTCATGCGAGCAATCGCGAAGATCGGTGTGAACAGATCCGTCGGGATATCGAGGCTGTAATAAACCGTGGCACTGTAGAAATCCACGTTGGCATTCAGACCTTTGCGCTCACGCATGATTTCAGCGATGCGCTCAGACATTTGAATCCACTTCGCTTCACCTAACTGAGCGGTGAGCTTGATCGCCATCTCACGCAGATGTGGTGCGCGTGGGTCCAGCACCTTGTAAACACGGTGGCCGATGCCCATGATCTTCTTCTTCTGAGCCAGAGCGTCTTCCACCCAGGCATCCACTTTGTCTGGGCTGCCGATTTCTTCCAGCATGTGAATCACGCCTTCATTAGCGCCACCATGAAGAGGTCCCTTCAGGGCACCAATCGCAGCACTGATCGCAGAGTACATGTCACTAAGCGTGGAAGCCACCACGCGGGCAGTGAATGTGGAAGCATTGAATCCATGCTCCGCATGAAGAATATAGGCAACGTCCAGAGTCTTCTCAGCTTCCTTGCTCGGCACTTCGCCAGTCATCAGATACAAGAAGTGGGCCGCTTCACTCAGATCCTTACGGATCGGAGGCAGAGACTTGCCGGTGCGGGCGCGGTGGAAATAGGCGGCGATGACTCCAATCTGAGAAACAAGGCGAATGGCGGTAGCCAAGTTTTCACTGACATTCACGTCGTGGCGATTCATCTCATAGCTACCCAGCATGGAGACAGCCGTACGCATGACGTCAATCGGCTTCGCCTTCTTGGGCGCGGCGAGGAGATAGTCAATGACACCCTGGGGGAGCTCACGTTCAGCACGCAGGGCCGTGGTCAGCTTGTCCAGTTCCACACGATTTGGCAATTCCTGGTAAAACAACAGATAGACGACTTCTTCGTAACTGACTTTTCCGGCCAATTCATTGATGTCATATCCACAGTAAAAAAGGATGCCTTCGGCACCTTTCACTTCCCCGAGACGGGTTTCTGCTGCGACGATTCCTTCGAGACCTTTTGAGACGACTGCCATGGCTATTTTTGATTGGTGAGGGGGTTTACGATTGGAAAGAAGTCAAGATACGACGCCACGCGCCTGTGTCTTCATTCGAGTTAGCTGCAAGCGTGCAAACCCTCAAGGCAAAATACACATCCAGAGCGATTCCTGTGAATACTTCTACCCATCTTCCCCCTCGTCCGTCAATTAACTACCAGGCTTTTCTTGGCCTAAGGATAAAGGCATTTGCCAAACCGAGGCATCTTTCGGGATTTCTTCCAGTTCCATGAATGGAGCTACGGCAGGATTTGGCCGACTCGTACGTGCGATTCTTCCGCCTGCAGACTCCGTGGTTGGGTCACTTTTGGCTGACTCTAATGATGTGGGCCGGAGACGTGACTTCAGACTGCGGGGCTCCACCCGAGTCCAAATTTTACTGGACCAATAATCCCCCTTCCAGCTCTGGCCTGGAGTGCTTCTCACATAAAGCGCATAGCGATCAAACATGATCTCAGGCACATAACGACTCCCCACCCGGGAAACCAGGGGCGGATTCGAAGGATCAGGCCGTCCTTCTGTGGACTCCAAGAGGTACTCTTTGTCGTCCAATTTCACCACCACCCAGGCATGTCCCCCCATATCACCATAGCGGCCAAGGGCCACTCGGGCCTGAAACCCACGCGAAAGCAGCCAGTCACACAAAAAAATGGCGGAATCCTCACAATCTCCTAGCCCCTTCTGCTGCGTCTCTAAGCTCGTCTGCCAAGCATCCGTCGCCTCCTTCTTGAGGCCAGGGTCCTTAGTGTAAACACAGTTGGAGTGAACAGCCGCCCAGATGGTAAAAAGCTCATGCACCCGCGAGTGGTCTTTAGCAAAAACCGCAGGAGGCGCATAACCCGTCAAAAACTCATTCACATAGCGATATTTCCCCGCTGCATCTGCCGCCACAACGGCATAAGTCCGCCGACACTGAGGACATTCCAAACCTAAGCTGTGCTGCTGACGCGAAACACGCACGATGTGTGGGTGCTGACAATGAGGGCAGGTGCTAAAAAAAGCTTCATTACTCGTGTTCGTAAGCATTTCAGGACTGAAATCTTCCAGTCGTTGTCCCACCACCAACAAAGCTTGGTAGGAAAACCCACCCGTACTCCGCCTCACCGCGCAGGCCAGATGAGTCATTTCTGCCCCAGTACTCTGCGTGTAATCTTGAAATTGATCCAGCAACGCCCGCAAAGTTGGCCCTCCCGCCGTGCAAATGGATAACCTAAAATAACGCGGCATAGCCTCCTGAACCTGCTGCGTGATCAAATTTACATCATCCAGAACCATCCCAGGAAATTGAGATTCCAGCCACGTTTCTAACTCTGCATCCACCCGCAAAATGGGCACTTTGGCTCCGATCCGCGCATAGTTGAGACGATCCACCAAATCCACCTCAAAACGTACACTCGAATACGCTTGATCTTCTCCTTTCATCCACTCTTGAAACCACTGACTCCAGACGATCAGCTTTCCATCCTTGTGAGCCTTCAGACCACCCGCGAGGGCGATTCCAGCAATGATGGACCATGTGAGGAGACGGGTAAGCATGTCAGAATTCGATTCTAGTATTTATAATCCAATTCGCAATACCTAAGCAAATTCTGACAAATTGCTTACATTCACCCTTCGTGAACTGGCAATGGCCAT
>JAOZVT010000274.1:709-1457 GCA_025869455.1 Prosthecobacter sp. | reverse complement strand
AGGTCACAGATATGTTGGGACAACATTGGTTTTGGCGTGTCAAAACCAGGCAAACACCGATCAAATCGGTTGAAGAAATCACCATTACCGTCAGTAAAAATCAGGATGGCCCTTTTGGCAACGCCCTGACAGCGTTCAGGTACAAGCCATGAAAAAAATGACCGCCGGATTTACCCTGATAGAAATACTGGTAGCCCTGATGGTTTTTGCCATTCTGGCAGCCATCACCTCTTCCACCATGTATTACGCTTTTAACACGCGTTCACGTGTAACAGAACAGGCCGAGCAGATAGTCACCATGGAGCTTGCGCTGACCCTGTTTGGGCGTGATACCGCACAAACCGTTACCCGTGCGGTACGTGGCAATGAGATGCGTCTGTTTCCCATCTTTACAGGACAATCAACCTATCTTGAACTCACGCGCGGCGGTTTTGTTAACCCGGGAAGTGTGGAAAAACGCAGTACCCTGCAACGGGTGGCCTGGCTGTGTTTGAACAAACGCCTGATTCGACGCACCTGGAACAGCCTTGATACCCCCAATCGTAACAGTTACGAAGATACGGTCATCCTGAATGATCTGAAAGCCTGTCAATTCGCATATATTGATAAACTATCACAGGTACTGGACGAATGGCGTGGCGGCCAAATTGAGCAAGGGATGTCTTCTGAGCCACTTCCCAAAGCCATCCGCCTGACCTTATCCCTGCAACATTGGGGCAACGCCAGTTTATTATTTCTGCTGCCAGGG
>JAOZVT010000274.1:0-699 GCA_025869455.1 Prosthecobacter sp. | reverse complement strand
AAACACATAAAAGCCGCCATCGCGGCAGCGCCCTTATTTCCGCCCTGTTTATCATGACCCTGGTGGCCATCGCAGCAACGGCCATGAGCACCCGTTTGCAACTGGATATTTATCGCACACACCTGACCCTGTTAACAGACAAATTATATTTGGCGTCACAACAGGTGTCTTTCTGGGCCATGAGTGAATTAAATCATCGCAAAACCCCTTTTCCCAAAATCGATAAGGAAGGCGCCCTTCTTACCTTTCCAACCGCCCTGCAAAACAGTTACCCCGAGCTTGAAACCACAGGAAAACTCTTTGATTTGCAAGGCAGGTTTAACCTGAACAATCTCACAGACAAAAATTATTATCGTGTGTTTTTGAATCTGCTGGAGGTTGCCTTACCGGACATGAATAAAAAAGACCGCGAAGCAATAGCCCTGGCAACCCAATTCTGGATAAGCCCTTACAAACCGGGCCGCGGAAACGATCAACTGGTGAATGCCTATCTGAAACAAAACCCACCCTATTATCAAAGCGGCCAACTCATGCAAAATGTATCAGAGTTCAGATTGATTAACGGTGTGACAGCGAAAACGTATCGTATACTCGAGCCCTACATAACTGCGCTGCCAGATGTCACCCCAATCAATATCGACACAGCCCCCAAAACCGTGCTGATGTCCCTGCGTAATGGACTCACGGAAGAACAGATCA
>JAOZVT010000273.1 GCA_025869455.1 Prosthecobacter sp. | reverse complement strand
ACCAAGGCACCAAACCACATCCCCAGTAGAAAGAAGATCAAGCCCAAGCCCACGACAAAAACCCCGCTGTGCAAAAGGAAATACACGAGCGGTTCTGACTGGAGGGATGTAAATTCGATCTTCATTTCAGGTTCAACGAAGCATGATCTCCACGCTGTGAATACTTGATGGAGCGCCCGGCGTGCCAGTTGGGACGGGATCAAAGGCCACCACCTCCACATCGCTAGTCGGCAACCCTTGTTCAATGAGAAAAGAAAGCACCTGTTCGGCACGCGCCTTAGCCAGTTTCTTTTCTGCGGCAGAGTCCCCTGCGGGATCAGGATGCCCACCGATGACTAATCTGAGCGCCGGGCCAGCCGTCAAGAGAGCGGGTGTCAGAGCCGCCAGACGTGCCTGTTCTTCAGAACTGAGTGTTGTGCTGCTGGCAGAAAATTGAATCATCAGGCCGTCCAAGGTTTCGGCCAAAGACTTGAGCGTGGATTCCGGTAGCGGGCTTACCCAGGGACGATTGGGAAAATGCCATTCAGATGGGTACAAGGTCAGTTTTAGGGTGACTTTTTTTCCTCCAGTAACAGGGCGCAGAAGTGCCAGCCACTCCGTTTCCTGGGAGAGTGTTGCCTCGCCTATCAGCGTTGGCTCGCCGCTTTCATGAATATCAAATTCACGGGGTAAAGACGATTTGAAGAAACTCTGAACGAAAGGAATCATCGCCTCTTCATTCGCAAAAGAGACCTCCTGAGTATGGGTGCTTTCCAGGAGTTCCTCCGCATCCACAGGAGAAAGTGTCGAGATCAGGGCCGCACGCAGCCCATTGGCAGGCAAGATCCCTTTCACATGCAATCCCTGAGCATCCCGAACCATTTCGATCCAGGGAGTCACCCGCAGTTTTTCAACGATAGGGGCCAATAACCGACTCTCCATGGTCAGCGGTTCCTTTTCACCCTCAGGCCATTGCACCTGAGGATCCGTTTTTAAAGCAGCCGTGTCCAAACTCAGATCAGGACGTAATTTAGCCAAAAGCTGCGTCACGTTTTGCAGACCGCTCTCACTGGGCAACCAGCCTTCCAAGGTTAATTCATCCCCTTCCAACCGAGCCCGGAGACTGGCAGGAATGATCAATTCATCGGCAATCAAACGCACGGGGCCGACGGCCATCACTGCGGCGCGTGCACGGGCAAGTGACTGAAGATCAGAACCTGAACCGGCGATTCTTAAATCCAGGTAACGCAGATCCACGACAGCCGAATGAATGCCATTTTCCTGAAGGGCCTCCAGAGCCTGCTCACGCAGATGCGGCAACTGCTGCTCGGTGAAAATCCAACCATGAGCGATCATCATCATTGGCAACAAGGCCAGAGCGATGAAAATGATCGAGAATCGCATGGAGAAGAGTTGGCAGAGGGATGAAAGATTGAC
>JAOZVT010000272.1 GCA_025869455.1 Prosthecobacter sp. | reverse complement strand
ATTTTGGCCTCATTGGAATTGGGTGGCCTAACGCCTAATGTGGAAACGCTGGCGGTTGTTAGCTCGGCACGCATGCCCTTGCCGACAGGTGAGGAAATAACGGAGGATGTCGTGCCCTTAGAAGATCTCATCACAGACAGCTTTACCCAAGCGGTTGATCTGCCTGTAAGCTTACGTCGTGAGCAGATACCTAGTCATCCAGACCACTCGTCTAGGCTTATCCCTGCTCCTGTGGTGCAGTTGCGGCAAGAGCGGCAGCAACGCCGCATGGTTATCATGGGGGCACTGGCATTTACCTTTGTATTGCTAGCCGCCTTGGGGGCGTTTGCTGCACGTGTTGCTCTGCGTGAACATTCGTTAGCTAAGGAGCAGTCGCGTTTGGATGCGCTAGAACCTGAGTTGATGACCATTCGTGATGCACAGGCTGCCTGGGAGGACATGCGTTACGCCATCACGCCTGAACTTTATCCTGTGGAAACAATGCATCAATTGGTGCAACTACTGCCCGATGAAAACATCCGCATCACTCGCTTTGAGGTTCGTGAGGACGGCATTATCATTGATGGTGAGGCATCTAGCCTTGGTCACGGCATTGATTTTCGTGAAAAACTGATTTCTGCCGAGGCCTTTAAACGTTGGGAATGGGAATTTCCTCCTCCAACAAACCTGCCAGATGGGCGGGCTACATTTAGGGCGGAGGGGCGTCCTCTGGGAGCCGACGAAGATAACGTGGAGGTGACCCAGCTATGACCGCAAGTGAACAACGTCTTGCTCTGGCTCTGGGCGCAGTGGTCGTTCTTGGAGGTGCCTTTCTTGGCCTAACCAAATTGAAGGGTTGGAAAGAACGCGTGGACATTCATTCGATTGAGGTGGAAACCCGCCGCCTTGAAGCCGATGATCTTTTGTCACAGAAGGATTTTTGGAATCAGCGTTTCACTTGGCTGACAGAGAAGCAACCTGTGTTTACTCGCCGAGGTGAGGTGGATGGCCGTTTCCTGGAGCAATTGGAGGCCTCTGCCTCTTCTCATGGTGTTAACTTGGAGCAAATTCAGCCGAGGGAGCCCTCCGAGCGCCCAGGATTGGTTTCTTCCACGTTTACGATTCGTGCACGGGGTGATTGGGAATCCATGAATCGGTGGCTGCATGATCAACAGCAGCCAGAGGCTTACATCAGCATTCCAACTTTGGTGATGACGCCTAACGACGAGGATACTTCTCAGGTCGTTGTGAACATGAATATTCAGAAATGGTTCCGCCTGCCACCGCTATGAAACGAATCCTGACACTACTTTGGCTCAGCTCCCTGAGTCTATTCGCCCAGGATGTGATTAGCGATGCTGACCAACCTGCGGAAATCGCTGAAGAAAGTTCTGAGGTTTCTGCAACTAGCGTTTTGGATGAAGCTGTGATTCCAAAGGCCTACGATGAGAGCCGTTATCAAAGCTCCTGGAGTAGCAATCCCTTCTTGCGAGTTACTAAAGTGATTGAAGGGCCTAAAGTCGATTGGTCCAACGATTGGGCGCTGGCGGGCATGTATAAAAGCACCACCGGAAAGATCACCATCAGCCTGCAAAATAAGCAGACTGGGGAATACAAACGAGTCAGCAGTGACGAGAAGGCCGACAGCGAGTTTCATTTGGTTCAGGCTAACTTCAATCGTAACCGCAACGAAGCTTCAGTAGAGATTGAAAAGGACAATAAGAAGGCCACGATCAAATATGACGATAATCTGACGTCCCGTCCGATCACCGTTAATAACACTTTTAAAACACCACCTTCAGCCCAAACGGGAGCGCCAGGGAGTCCTAATGTGCGTCCAGGTCAACCTGTCAATGCCACGCCACCGAATGTGCGAGGCCCCGTTCCTGGTTCGATGCCTAGTTCGGTTCAGCCTGGACCAGCAGGAGCAAATGGCCAGCAAGTTCCCGTTACACCTCCTACTATCTCCCGCCGTCGTCAATTGATCCCAGCTCCCGTGATGCCAGCCCCATCCACTCAGAAGTAAGCCCCCTTGCCGTTTAATATCATGATCGTTCCTTTTCGTCGCTTTCTTCTGGCTGCTTGCCTTAGCTCCGTGACTGCTGCTTTGGCGCAGATCCCGCCGCAAACGGCCCGTCCCACGAATCCTAACGCCGTTCCACCCTCTGGGGCAGGCGGGTTCAACCGCCCACGTCCTACAACACCCCCGAGGCCAGGGACTGCGGGGCAACGCCCAGGAACTACTGCTGATGGAGAGGAACGCCAAGCGATCAAACCTGAAGATGCCATTAAGCCTAGTGGTGGGGTGGAACTTCAGTTCCCTAATACGCCACTCTCCCAGATCCTCCTTGTCTATGAAGATCTGACAGGGCTGAAAATCATTCGCGATGCAGCCGCTGAGCAGGCTACGGTTTCTATTGAAACGACTGGTGAGCTTCCCAAGGATCGCGCCATCATGTTCATTGAGAAGAGTCTTCTCCTGAATGGTTACTCCTTTGTCCCCGCAGGTGAAGGCATGGTCAAGTTGCTAACGGAAGGCAAAAAGCCGCAAACGGAGGGCGCACCGCTTTTTGAATCTGCGGCAGACCTGCCCGAGACAGATCAGGTGGTCAGCTTTGTGGCTCTTCTTAAGTATTTGAATCCTGAGGATGCGGTGAAGGCCATTGACCAGATCATTCCAAGACACAGTTATGGTGTGCTTGTGCCAGTGCCCAATGCCAAGGCTCTGATCATCGTGGAAAACAGCAACACGATTCGCTCCATTCTGGAATTGCTGGAACGCTTGGATGTGAAGCCTGGAGCTACGGTCACGAAGCGTATTCAGTTAGTCCGCTCTGATGCCGAGGATGTGAAAAAAGCCTTGGATGAGATTTTGGGTTTGGATGAAAAGGATGGGAATTCAAATGCACCCAATGCCCGGCCTAACAATGCCATCCAGCAAGCCGGTGGAGTGCCGCAGCCTCAGCTAGCACCGCTTCCTAGTGCCGTTACCGGGTCCACCGCCGCAGAGGTCAAACCCAAGATTTTGGCCATCCCGCGCACAAATCGCCTCTTGGTGATCGCTATGCCGGAGACGGCTGCCTACATTGAGACGCTTGTTGAAGAATTAGATTCCGCTTCGGAGCTGCGCACCTTTGTTTCACGGACTTTAAAATATCTAGGCGTGGAGTCTGCAATGGGCATCATTAGTGACGCCATTGCACGAACTGAGGGGGATGATTCAAGTTCTGGTGGCGGCGGTGTCAATAGTCTTGGGCAGTCTAACAGTACCTCTAATAACAGTCGAAATAACACCGGAACCAACAGTTCTAGTTCGAGCAACAGTCTTTTCGGCAACAACAGTCTCAGTAGCAATAGTAGTGGCTTAGGTAGCAGCAGTGGTAGTGGTGGATTATCAGGGGGGAACAGTTTGGGGGGGAGCGGAGGTAATCTTCAACCGCTTCGCCCGAATGATGGTCCGCGTTCCCTCGTCATTGGGAAAACTCTACTGATCAGTGACCCTACCGCTAACTCATTGTTTGCATCTGGTCCACCTGAGCACTTGCGGATTCTCAATGAGATCCTAGATGAGTTGGACAAACGCCCTCAGCAGATTCTGATCTCTGCGGTGATTGGAGAGATTCAGTTGGGTAAGGATGATTCGTTCGGAATCGAGACTCTCTTCCGTGCTCGTAATTCTGGAACATCCACTGGGGCTACCCGTGGTGTGGCATCTCAGTTGGGAGATTCCATCACTCCTTTGGACCCACGCAGTGCTGTCAGCCTAACGGACTTAGCCTCCCGCACAGGTCTCACTTTTTATGGGGGTATTCGTGAGGGGGTGGATGTGATCATTAATGCAATGAACAGTCGCGATGATTTCAAAGTGATATCTCGTCCATCCGTATTCACGATGAATAACACGCCGGCAAACATCAGCAGCGGTTCCTCCTTTCCCATTGCTACTTCCACTCAAGGATTTGTGGGGACAGGTTCAAACAATGGGCTTCTTTCCAATGTGGCCTATCAGGATGTTGTACTTAGCCTCAATATCATTCCTCTGATTAATTCGGACGATGAGTTGACCCTGCAAATTTCTCAAGAGAACAGTGAAGTTGCGGGTAGCACCACCATCGCTGAAAACACGTATCCAGTGTTGACCAAGCAACAGCTCAATACCGTGGTGATGTGCAAAAACAATGCCACGGTTTTGCTGGGTGGGTTGATCCGCGAAAGCGGTGAAAAGAATAAAACCAATGTCCCATTCCTTTCCAATATCCCCATTTTAAAATACCTGACAGGTTCCACGTCAAATTCAGATGATCGCCGTGAATTGCTGATCTTTATCCAACCACGCATAGTGGAAGGGCAGTATGATCTGCCTCCGACCGTTCATGATGGAGCAGGCACTAGCCCCTTTGCACAGGAAGCTATCAGCTTCTTTGATAATGAGAAAAACATAAGCAATGAAGCTGAAAAAGCTGCTCTAGCTCCCGTGAAGCGTAATCGCATCAAGGAAATGGTGAGTAAGCTTTTTGGTCGCAGGAATGCTAGCCAGGAGGTTCAGGAACCTCAATCAGTCCGTCAGTAAAAAATCACTGCTTTGCCAAAAAATCTCGCATAGCAGGAAAGTCCTGCCGCCAACCGCGCACGCATGCTGCGTGAATTTCTGCGGAGAGGATCTTTTCTCCATCTGAGGCATCAGCGATGATGGTTCCTTGCGGATCAACGAGGGCCGTGCGCCCGCAATACGAGTAGTTAGGCTCTTGTCCGCAGCGGTTGACGCCGAGTACGTAAGCTTGATTTTCGATGGCGCGTGCCTGGAGCAAAGTCAGCCAATGCTGGATGCGGCGGGCCGGCCAAGCCGCAATGTAGATGAGTAATTCAGCCCCTTGAGCTAGAGCTGCGCGGCCAATTTCAGGGAAGCGCAGGTCATAGCAGACCAATGGGGCAATTTGGATACCCTGCCATTCGAACAGGGTCGGCGAATGGCCGGGGCAGTGGACTTCAGATTCGCCGCCAAGACTAAACGGGCGCATTTTTGTATAACGCGTGAGTTCTTGGCCATCAGGTCCAATGGCCAGCGCTTGATTGAAGCCTTGTCCATTCGGGCCGGGGGTGACGACTCCACCGAGAACGGCGCACTGCCACTGAATCGCGATTTCTTGAAGGAAGCTCTGCGTTTCTCCACCCAGGGGTTCCATGGTTTGTTTCAGGTTGCAGCTGAAGCCTGTGGCGAACATCTCAGGCAAGACGATGAGTGCGCCTGGAGTCGGCGGCGTGGCATTCAGCATTGAGCGTACTTTGTTAAAGTTCGCTTTTTTATCTTCCCAAACGGAATCGAGCTGAATGGCGTGAATGTGCATGGCTGTGAATGTGGAGGCGTTAGTGACCAAGTGTTGGGCTGAAGTGGATATTCGTCATTTTGGTTTCGGCATTCGCTTGGCTTTTTCCGTGTGGTCGCATACACCTACTAGATATGGCCCAGTACATCGTCCAACCGGGAGACAATCCAACGAAGATAGCCAAGAAATTTGGCATGTCTCTGTCCCAGTTTCAGAAGGCTAATCCTGGCCTGTGTGAGTATGGGACGAATAACTGCAAAGTGTTATTCCCTGGGCAGGTGCTGAACGTGAGTGGTGTGGTAACGGGCATGCCTGTGGAGGCACCCGCGAGCCAGCCAGCGAGTTTTAATGCACCACCGCCGTGGATGCAGATCGCCATCATGGAGCAAGGGGTTCAGGAGTGGGCTGGAGCGAAAGATAACCCTCGTATCCTTGAATATCTGAAGAGTGTCGGCATCAGCGGGAGCTTGCTCAAAGATGAAACTGCCTGGTGTGCGGCTTTTGCCTACTGGTGTCTATGGAAGTCCGGCTACCCAGGCCAGAAAAGTGGCCGCGTTTCTGACTGGTGGAGTTGGGGGCGTCCCGTAGCCGCCACTTATGGGGCCATTTGCATCCTGCAACCGCTGACCACGGATCAGGCCAGCAGTGGGCATATTGGGTTTCTTCACGCGATGGATGCCCAGAATGTGTGGCTGCTAAGTGGCAATTCTGCTAATCAGGTCCGCATCAGCGCTTATCCAAAGAGTAAGCTGATCCATAACTCCCCTTACCGCTGGCCTTTTTAAATCATGACCGCTGAACCCCCTGTCACGATTCGTCATTATCGCCCTGAAGATCTGGAAATGTTACGCCAGATTACGGTGGATACTTTTGGTGCCGTGGCACTGGATCAGATGATGGAGGATCGTCTAGGCGTTTGGAATGATCGGGATTGGAAGGCCAGGAAGGCGGATAGTATAGATGATGACTGCCAAGTAAATCCTGAGGGATGCTTCGTGGCAGAGAGGGAAGGGCAGATTCTTGGTTACGTTACCACTCGCGTGGATCGCGTGAACTCCATTGGCCGTATTCCAAATTTAGCAGTGGTGGAAGCTGCGCGTGGTTTGGGTTTGGGCCGACGACTCATTCACCATGCCTTGGATTACTTTAAGATGCAGGAACTGCGTGTGGCTAAGATCGAAACCATGGCGTCTAATGTGATCGGGCAGAATTTATACCCGAGTTGTGGTTTTGAAGAAATCGGCCGCCAAGTGCATTTTGCCATGCGCTTATGATTTCATCTACGTGTTGAACAATCTTAGGATGCGACCAGTCTGTACCTGCAACGTATTGACATTGTTATGAACTCAAATCCCCTTATTCGATTCAGTCAGATCGCTTTTGTTCTGGCTGTGGCCATTGGCCTAACCAGTTGCGCTACTCCGGTGGAGCGACGCATCGCTAGCAATCCAGAACTCTATAACAAGCTTACTGACAGCGATAAGGTGTTAGTAAATCAAGGTCGCATTCGCGAGGGAATGACTAAAGAAAGTGTGTTCCTCTCTTGGGGGCGTCCTGATCAAGTCGCTGAGGGAAGCCAAAAAGGCTCCAAGGTGGAAAAATGGACCTATGTGGGAACTCAGCCTGTTTATACCGAAACCTTCGGCCTCGGCTGGGGTGGTTACGGATACGGCAGGTATGGTCGTGGTTTCGGCTATTATGGTGCCTGGGATCCTTATTGGGGCGGTTTTGGCCCTTCAGTCACTTATATCCCGTACAAAGCTGCCACGGTATCCTTCAAGGGAAACCATGTCACCGAATACATTCGGGGACCTCAGTAGTGTGACTGGGCGGTGGGCTTTATTGGCCTACCTGCCTACGTACCGTCGTTCCGGGATTCATGAGATCATCGCGCTCCAGACCTGTGAGGGTTTGGAGTTTGCGCAGCATCCAGAAGAGCAGCGCCATGGTCACACCTAGCATCGGAACGCCGATGACAATGAACCCAACCCAATTTTGGCGACCGATGGCCTGGGTGTATTCCTCGGTCCCTGGCGTGGTGCCTTTTAGGTAATAAAGTACCAAGAGAGCATTGGCTGCCGCAGAAAGTAACATGGTGCCAGCTAGTGCCCAAGACGCTTTTTTCAGCAAAACCTGGAAACCCGTTTTCTTCTCAACGGTGTCTAAGTTTTGCTGGAGCAGCCTGTGATTGATAACCTGCGGATTGAGCAGCAATTCCGTGACCAGAGGTTTGCCCCAAGCGAAACTTAGGGGGAAGGCTATCCCCAGGAAGATGGGGAAGGCCGCCTCTTTCATAGCGAACCACATGGCGTCGAGATTGAGAAGTCCGAGCCCCCCAGTGACTAAAATGGCCACTAAACCGAGTACTGAGAAAAAATTCAGGCCTCGCTTTTTGATAAAGCAGTAGATGCCAAAGCCCAGCGGCAGAAGCAACGCGACAATCAGAGCCCACAGTGGGCCTAGCCGATCGGGCTTGCTCAAGGACTCCAACACCACAGAGGGAAGGATAATCGTGAGCAACAGATCCGCGAGAGGGTGCGGTTGTTCTTTGTTTGGCGTGGGCATGATGGGAAAAGGCTGCGTCTAGGAGTCTCTTCAGGAGAATATTAAAGGAGGCTGCTATCGTCCTCGCGCTCCAGTTTGCCCACTTTCTTTTTAATGGTTTCCAGTTGTACCGTCATTTCATGGACCGCCTTGAGACATTCTCCCATGGTTTCCGGGCTCTGGAGGTGGGGAAGGGCCGGGTGGATCTTCATAAATTGTAGGGCGACCGTTTTGCAGGCGTCACGGATCTGTTGAATGGCTTCAGGGCGTGTCATGAGGGTTATTTTGGGCGAGATGTGACATTTGCCAAGCTATGGCGCTTTTTTATTGAGGATTTATCTGAAAACAGATGAAATTGTCTTTGACAGGACGACGTCCCCATCTACTCTCACCCCACTTTTTCACCAAAAGAGCCGGGGTGTATTGTCTCCTGATGTTATGCAGGTAGGACTATCCGTCCCGGTTTTGTTGTCGAAAGAGGAGGAGATTCTTCGTGATTCGCCGCCGGTTAAATTTTGCTGATATAGCTCAGTGGTAGAGCACGTCCTTGGTAAGGACGAGGTCGAGGGTTCAAGTCCCTCTATCAGCTCCAGCGGAGTCATGCACAGGAATCGCCGTTACACGACAAACGAACAAGAAGTCCTAGCGCAATAACCTCACCACCAACTCATGGCTAAAGAAGCATTCCAACGCAACAAGCCGCACGTGAACATTGGCACAATCGGCCACGTTGACCACGGCAAAACCACGCTGACAGCTGCAATCACGACGACTCTCGCAACAAAGGGTTTCGCGGAAGCTCGCAAGTACGCGGACATCGACGCTGCTCCAGAAGAAAAAGCACGCGGTATCACGATTAACACAGCTCACGTGGAGTATCAGACCGACAAGCGTCACTACGCTCACGTTGACTGCCCCGGACACGCTGACTATGTGAAGAACATGATCACAGGTGCTGCCCAGATGGACGGCGCAATCCTGGTCTGCTCTGCCGCTGACGGCCCTATGCCACAGACTCGTGAGCACATCCTGCTCGCTCGTCAGGTGGGTGTGCCAGCCATTGTTGTCTTCCTGAACAAGGTTGACATGGTGGATGACGCAGAACTCCTCGACCTCGTCGAAATGGAAGTTCGCGATCTCCTTTCCAAATATGAATTCCCTGGCGACGACATCCCGATCGTTAAGGGTTCCGCGCTGAAGGCCCTCGAAGGCGACGAAGAGCAGCGTGCAAACATCTTCAAGCTTATGGACGCTGTTGATGAGTACATCCCGCTTCCTGAGCGCCCAATCGACCAGGACTTCCTCATGCCAGTTGAAGACGTGTTCGCGATCGAAGGTCGTGGTACCGTTTGCACCGGCCGTGTGGAGCGTGGTATCATCAAGAAGATGTCTGAAGTCGAAATCATCGGCATTCGCGACACCATCAAAACCACCGTTACGGACATCGAAATGTTCCGTAAGTTGCTCGACGAAGGTCGTGCAGGTGACAACGTGGGTCTCCTCCTTCGTGGTGTTAAGAAGACCGACATTGAGCGCGGTCAGGTCATCGCTAAGCCAGGTTCTGTGAAGCCTCACAAGAAGTTCCAGGCTGAGATCTACGTTCTTTCCAAGGACGAAGGTGGCCGTCACACTCCTTTCTTCAACAACTATCGCCCACAGTTCTACTTCCGCACAACGGACGTGACTGGTAGCGTGACCCTTCCTGAAGGTGTTGAAATGGTGATGCCTGGTGATAACGTCTCGATCACTGTCGAGCTGATCACCCCGATCGCTATGGAGAAGACCATTCGCTTCGCTATCCGTGAGGGTGGCAAGACTGTGGGTGCTGGTCGTGTGGCCGACATCCTTGACTAATCTGTAATTTATCGTTTGCTTGTCGTAGCCGCCGTAGAATCTGGCGCACAGATTTTACGGCGGCCCCTTCATCGGGGGACAAGTTAACATTCATTGCAATCCACAGGAAGAATAGCATTACAGGTCAGTAGCTCAGTTGGTAGAGCGGCGGTCTCCAAAACCGCGTGTCGGGGGTTCGAGTCCCTCCTGGCCTGCCATTCCTCCTTTTGTTAGATTAGAATTTCCCGTTGACGTCCGATCCACATGAGCCGCATTCGCACCTACCTTGGTGAAGTTTATATTGAACTCAAGAAAGCCAATTGGCCTTGGGACCCTAAAGAAAAGGGTTTTGCCAAGTATAAAGAGCTTATTGATTCGACCATTGTCGTGTTTATCGCCATGCTCTTGTTAGGTGCCTTCGTGGCATTCTTCGATACCGTTTTGCGCAGTGCCTTTGAGGCCATGGCAAAATCAATCGCCGGCTGATTACAGCCAAATTTCTATTTAATTTAAACTCACCGATTGACTATATGGGAGCTATCCCCGCCCCTCGCGATCAATGGTACGTGATTCACGTGCGCTCCGGCTTTGAACAAAAAGTCCGGGACAGCATGCTGCGCCGTATCCAGACTGAAGAGATGGGTGATTACATCTACGAAGTGCTTGTGCCTACGGAGCGTGTCTCCGAAGTTAAAAAGGGCAAGCGCTCAGAGACCAATCGGAAATTTTTCCCTGGTTACGTGATCGCCAACTGTTACCTGCTGAATGAGCACAATCAGCTTGTGGACAGAACTTGGTACTTTGTTAAGGAAACTGACGGAGTTTTGAACTTCGCTGGCACCAAAGATCATCCGATCCCCATGCGTCAGCGTGAAGTGGACGGAATGCTGGCCCAGGTCCGCGACAAAGATGACTCCGTCGTGCCTAAAATTGCCTTCACCGTGGGTGATACAGTGCGGGTGGCAGATGGTCCTTTCGAAAGTCAGACTGGTATCATTGAAGAGATTGATCCTGAGCGCGGCGTGTTGCGTGTCTCGGTGAACATCTTTGGGCGCTCCACTCCGGTGGACCTCGAATACTGGCAGGTAGAGAAAGCCTGATGCAAAACCACATGCAGTCCTGATTCCTGACGGGCTGCTTCTTATTCAATCTCAAGCAAGCGAACAAAAAACATGGCCAAAGAAATCGTCAAACTCATCAAGCTCCAGATCAAGGCTGGTGCTGCTAACCCCGCTCCGCCCATCGGTCCTGCGCTCGGTCAGGCTGGCGTGAACATCATGGCTTTCTGCAAGGAGTTCAACGCAGCCACGCAAAAAGCTAGTGGTGACGTCCTCCCGACTGTCATCACCGTTTACAAAGACAAGAGCTTCACCTTCATCACGAAGCAGCCTCCGGCTTCCAACATCCTGAAAAAAGTCGCAAACATTGCTTCTGGCTCAGGGGAAGCTGCGAAAAAGAAAGTGGCTAAAATCACCAAGGCTCAGCTTCTCGAAGCAACTAAAATGAAGCTGGTTGACCTGAATACACCTGACCTTGAGCGTGCCTCACGCATCATGGCTGGAACAGCTCGCCAAATGGGCATCGAAATCATCGACTAAAACTAACCGCAGGAGAACGGATTCGTTCGACAGCACTGCACCCACCACATGATAACAAGAAGCAAAAGATACAAGAAAGCTGCCGAGATGGTTCCGGCAGGAAAGACCTTTTCTCTCGAAGAGGCCGCTGAACTCGTGCGCAAACTCCCTGGCACAAAGTTCAATCAAACCGTGACGCTCTCCTTCCACATGGGGGTGGACCCGAGGAAGGGTGACCAAATGGTTCGTGGTACTTGCCCACTTCCTCATGGTTCTGGTAAAAGCGTGCGTGTTGCCGTGTTCGCTATCGGTGGTGCTGCTGAAGCCGCTAAGGCCGCTGGTGCTGAATTGGTCGGTTATGAAGACCTCATTGCTAAGGTGAAAGAAGGCTCGATGGATTTCGACGTCGCCATCGCCACCCCAGCTGCGATGAATGAAGTTCGTAAACTTGGTAAGCAGCTCGGACCTCGCGGTTTGATGCCAAACCCAAGAACTGGTACAGTGACGGACGACGTTGCTGGTGCAGTCAAGGCCGTGAAGGCTGGTCGAGTGGACTTCAAACTCGACAAGAATGGTAACATTGCCGCTACGATTGGCAAAGTCGAATTCGACGTCAATGCACTGGCTGAGAACGGTAGCGCTCTCATCGACTCCATCGTCCGTGCAAAGCCTGCTTCTGCACGCGGTAAGTATGTCCACAGCATCACTCTCGCTTCGACGATGTCGCCAGCGCTTCGGATTGATGTCTCCAAGTATGTGAAACTTTAATTTCTGAGGAAAGACACCCATGAAAGCTGAAAAGACACTCCTCATTGAAGACCTGCTTAGCCGGGTCAATGCCTCCCCCTTCCTTTTTGTCGTCGATTACACCGGACTTAAAGTGGACAAATTTGCTGAGTTGCGCAAGCGCTTGGCTCCTGTTGGCGCTGAACTCCACGTCTTCAAGAATACGCTGGTTAAAAAGGCGGCTGAACGCGCAGGTTACCCTGGTGACCTCGGTGCTCACCTCGTCGGCCAGAGCGCTTATGTGATGGGCGCACAAGACGTTTGCGCTGCTGCAAAAGTCCTGAAAAACTTCACGGCCGAATTCGCTAAGCCAACCGTTAAGGTGGGCGTGCTGGATGGCAATCTCCTTGATACGAATGCAATCAAGGCTCTGGCTGACCTCCCTTCCAAGGAAACTCTCCAGGCACAGTTGCTCGGCGTTCTCCAAGCTCCTGCTTCGAAACTCGTTCGCCTTCTCAACGAGCCTGCAGCCTCTCTGGCTCGCGTGCTCAAGGCCAAAGGCGATGCCGCTGGCGCGCCAGCAGAAGAAGCCGCCGCTTAATTTAAACCCTTTGATCAGATGGCTCCATTCTGGAGCCTGAACACAACACCCAATGGTTCCTTGCCGGAGCGAAAGCTTTCTCTCTTAAATCACCCGATGCTTCGGGAAACGGCGATACCGATACACTATTATGGCAGACCTAACTAAAATCGTTGAAGAACTGAGCGGCCTTACCGTCTTGGAAGTCGCAGACCTCGTCAAATCCCTCGAAGAGAAGTGGGGCGTTAGCGCCGCTGCTCCTGTCGCTGTCGCCGCTACTGGCGGTGCTCTTGCTCCTGCTGCTGCTGCAGAAGAGAAGACTGAGTTCGACGTCGTCCTCACAGACGCTGGTACCAACAAGATCGCCGTCATTAAAGAAGTGCGTGGCGTTGTTCCTGGCCTCGGCCTTGCTGAAGCGAAGAAGCTCGTTGAGAGCGCTCCGCAGAAGCTTAAGGAAGGTGCTAAGAAAGAAGAAGCTGAAGAGATCAAGAAGAAGCTCGAAGCTGCCGGCGCTAAAGTGGAGATCAAGTAAACTCCCATCCTTTCCCGTGTGCCGCTCTTGCAGCGGTGCACGGCTGAAAGGAGTCTCTAAAAAGAACCTCCTTTCTGAAAAATCCAAATCTCGCATGCCCCGCCTTCTGGTTCGCACCTCTTCTGCTCCCAAAGTTTCGACTTTGGAAACAAGAGTGCCACATCGGACGCGGGCTTCGTAATATCCATTTCACCGCCTGAACGGGGACTCTGGTCCGTGTTCTGGTTTCGTCATTTTCACGCTGAGTTCATCATTCATCCGGCTGGCTGCCAGATGCTGTGATCCTCAGTGACCGCAGGTTCACCCCCTGCACCCCGCCACCGCCGTTGCCACCCCGTCGTCTCTCTACCTCTGCTTATGTCCCAGCGCACCAACTTTGGCAAAATCCACGAAGTCTCCGAGCCCCCGAATCTGATTGAGATTCAGCTGCGGTCTTATGAGGAGTTCCTTCAAAAGAACATCCTTCCATCCAAGCGCAAGGAAGTCGGTTTGCAGGCAGTTTTTAAAGAAGTTTTCCCCATCGAGAGTTACGATGCCAAAATGACCCTTGATTTCGTCATGTACGAAATCGGTGAGCCTAAATTGAGCTCCCTAGAAGCTATTCGCGAAGCTGAAACCTACAGCGCCCCCTTTATGTTACCTTTGAACTGCGCGATGAAGCGGGTGCAAAGCAGGAGCGTGTTTACATGGGTGAAATCCCGCTGATGACGGATCGCGGTACCTTTGTCATCAATGGTGCTGAGCGTGTGGTTGTCAGCCAGTTGCATCGTTCCCCTGGTATCTGCTTCGAAAGCAGCCAGCACTTGAATGGCCGCTGGCTCTATGGCTTCCGCATCATTCCTGACCGCGGTACCTGGTTGGAAGTTCAGTTCGACACGAACGATCTCCTTTACGTCTATCTGGATCGCCGCCGTCGTCGTCGTAAGTTCCTGGCCACCACGCTTCTGCGCGTGATCGGTTATTCTCATGACGAAGACATCCTGAAACTCTTCTACAACATTGAAGACCTGAAGCTGAAGGATAACCTCAGCGAAGAAGAAGTTTCTGCAAAACTCCTTTTCAAGGACATCTTGGACGGTGAACTCATCGTGGCACGTGCCTATGAGCCACTGACCGCTGGCGTGATCCGTCAGTTGATCCAGTTGGGTCACAAGAGTGTGAAAGTCATCACAGCTTCTCAGGATGATCTGATCGTTACTTCCCTCCGCAAAGATCCTGCGAAGGATGAAGACGAAGCACTGAAGGAAATTTATCGTCGTCTGCGCCCTGGTGATCCTCCGACCATCCCGAATGCTCGCGCTTTGGTGAAACGCCTCTTCTTTGATCCAAAACGTTATGACCTGACTCGCGTCGGTCGTTACAAGATCAATCAGAAGCTGACTCTGAAGACAGATTCAGACATGCGGATTCTGGATCCGAATGATGTGATCAGCGCCATGAGCTACTTGTTCAAGCTGCGCGCTGGTGAAGGTCTTCTGGATGATATTGACCACCTGGGTAGCCGCCGTGTGCGTGCCGTGGGTGAATTGCTGGCAAACCAGTGCCGCGTGGGCCTTGCCCGTACCGAGCGTCTGGTGAAAGAGCGCATGACTTTGTTTGACGTGAGCATGGACACCATGACTCCGGCTAAGCTGATCAATCCTAAAGCTCTGAGCGCTGTGGTGCGTGACTTCTTTGGTCGCAGCCAGTTGAGCCAGTTCA
>JAOZVT010000271.1 GCA_025869455.1 Prosthecobacter sp. | reverse complement strand
TGTGGGTGCCGCATGCTCATGGCATTGGACTTTGAGCCTGAGTTGGCACCTGCGATCTCCTTTCACAAGGATGAGGATATGCAGCTTATCAGCATTCGTCATGAGCCGCTGGAATGTCCCTCTAATAGACTTGTAAAACGCTTTTTGGATATAGCGATTTCGTTACCTGTTGTCGCTTTCGTGATGCCGCCTCTCACCTTATGGGTCTGGCTCATGCAGCGTAAGCAATCTCCAGGTCCAATTTTCCACCGCCAAATGAGATCAGGACTTCAGAACGAACACTTTGTACTCTACAAGTTCCGTTCAATGCATGTTGGGCATGGGCAGGAGAATCGCCAAGCGAGCCGTGAGGATGATCGCATTTTTTCATTCGGTAAGTTTATTCGGAAGGCAAGTTTGGATGAAATACCCCAGTTCATCAATGTGTTGGTGGGTGACATGAGTGTGGTGGGACCACGACCTCATTTACCTCAGCACGATGAAGACTTTGCAAAAGTGGTGGAGACTTATCCTATCCGACATTTGGTGAAGCCTGGTATTACAGGTTTAGCTCAGGTGAAGGGGCATCGAGGAGAAGTTCGTGACCCACGGCAACTTTCAGATCGTGTCAAATCAGATGTCTTCTATATCGAGCATTGGTCTTTCGGTCTCGATATCAATATCGTTTTCAAAACAGCTTTTCAGCTGTTCCGTGCTCCAGAAACTGCCTACTAGGCAAATCCCCATATTACGACAATGAAATTCAAATTTGTTCTGCTGCTACTGTTGTTTGGGTCAGCTCTTATGCTCCCAGCAGTACCTCTTAAGCCTGTTGTGGTGGCTCATCGTGGTCAGCCAACCATGACTTTGGGCGACGCAAATGCGCCTCTCGATATTAAACAATCCATTTCCCCTGGAGCGATCATTGAAACCGACAAGGACAGCAAGGTGGCTGTGGCCATTGCTCCAGGGCAGATGGTCGTATTGGGGAATAAAACGAAACTTAAAGTGATCTCCATTCACGATGCGGAGGCTTCCAAAGGAGCTGTCATTGAGTTGGAGGTGGGGATCGCAAGTTTTTACATTGATCCAAAATACGGACACAGTGGACCGGTCTTTGAATTGATTGCTGGCAAAGAAACGATCAAAGCTAAAGGTACAACCTGGACGACTGGCAAATCTGGTGAAGGTAGCTCTGGAACGGTTTCAACAACGGTGACGAGTTCAGCTGTTTCGGTTACTCCTTCAGGAGCAACGGCTTCTTTTACAGCGAGTGCGGGATCCGTTGTCACGTCCACATATAGCTCAAGTGGAGCTTGGACTGGAAGCGTTGTTGTTAACCTTGTAACGGGGAAAGTCACGACGATTTCAGCGGGTGGAGGCTCGACGACGGTGACAGCAAGTCCGGCTCAGTTGGCTTCTGCTGCGGCTGGTTTTCAAGCTGCCGTTAATGATGCTGCTGCGGGTGGGGTGTCATCCTCTGAGGGG